>JAGMAN010000067.1 GCA_023130215.1 bacterium | reverse complement strand
CTGCTCTTCAATATCTAAAGGTTGCCGGCAGAGAAGTTCCAGGCACTTCTCTATTTGCGCCTTCTTTCGCAGTTTTTCCATAAATTTCTGCATCGCTCTTGTCTTTTTCTCCTGCAGGGCCATTCCCTTCACCTGCCCCCTTGCCTCATCTAATGTCTGTTCTTCAGCCTCAAATCTCTCCTTCAGTTTAATTAGGTGGTAGCCGCGGCGCGACCTTATAGACTGACTTATCTCACCTTTCTTCATGGAGAAAGCGGCTTTCGTGAAACCGGGACCGAACCTTTTCCAGCAATACTCTCGGTCAATAAGACCTATGCCTCCTCCCTGCTCTTTCGTCCGGGCATCTATAGATGCTTTCCGGGCCAGTTTTTCAAACTCCTCTCCTTCATTCAACCTCTTCCGGAGTTCCTTGGCCTCCTTCTGTGTCTTGACCAGGATATGTTTAATTCTTGCCGTCTCCGGAGTTCGGAATCGGTCCTGGTGCTGCTTAAAGTATCCTCGGACCTCCTTATGGGAGACTTTGACCTTATCCATCTCCTCCTGAACCAGAGCCTGGATAATCATCATCTTCTCCATCTCTCTCAGCTTCTCCAGGAGGTCAGGCTTTCCGTTGATTCCTCTCCGCTTTGCTTCCTGCAAAAGGAGCTGGGTTTCAATCCACTGCTCTACAATCCCCTCTTTCGCCTCCTCCTCCCTGCCTCTTATCTGCCATGGGAGTAGCATTTTCTCAAACTGCCGGTTGAATTCCTTCAGGGTTAGCACTTCATCATTCACACTGGCAAGAATTTCCCCTTCCTTTCTCGGCGGCTTTCGTCCGGCACCAATAACAAGCAGTCCTACCAACAAGACCATACAGATAGCTGTGACCTTTTTCATGCTCAATCTATCTCCTTCCTTACAAAATAAGCGCTTCGCACATTATTTTATAACGTATTGGAAACTTTCAGTTTCCTATACTACCAGTCATAATTCTGCTCCATTTTTCCTCAAATGTCAATTTATTTCCACCTGCCGTCAATTCTTGTTGCTTTCAATCCGAAGAAATGGTATAAATACTCAGAGGGTTATCTTATGAGCTATTATTATGGTTGGGAGAAGCCTCAGATACGGTTTGGTCCTTCACTGACCAGAATGGTAAAGTTTCTCATACTGATTAATGCCGGGGTGTTTCTTCTCCAGATTATCTTACGATTCTCTGGTCTTGAAAAGGGGTTCGCCCATTTCTTCGGCCTTGTCCCGGTCCTCATCTCCCGGAAGTCAATGCTCTGGCAGTTTTTCACTTATATGTTCCTCCACAGCGTCAGGTTCCCATTGCACATCTTATTTAATATGTTTCTATTATGGATGTTCGGAAGCGACCTGGAGAGGGAGTGGGGAGGCGGGCAGTTCCTTCGCTACTATTTCGTTACCGGCGTGGGAGCGGGAATTTTCTATTACCTCTCAGCTGTCCGGTCAGGCATACCAGCCATTGGAGCATCCGGAGCTATCTTCGGAGTGCTGGTCGCCTTCGCCCTGACATTTCCCGAGAGGATGATTACCGTGTTTCTCTTCTTCTTTCTCCCGGTGACTATGAAGGCAAAGCACCTTATCCTGATCCTTGGCGGAATAGAACTGTTGTTTGCTCATCTATCTTCTGGAAATGCAGGAGGTATTGCCCATTTCGCTCACCTTGGAGGGATGCTGGTTGGTTATATCTATCTTAAGGGATGGCGGAGGATTGGATACTGCGCTGCCATCTGGAGACCGAGACTGGCAATTAAATTAATTGAGAAGCTGTCTAACCTGGGGGCAAGGCGAACCGAATTAAGGGAGCGGTCAACTAACCTGGGGGCAAGGCAAGAGGAGGAGCTGGAAAGGGAAGTTGACATCATCTTAGATAAAATATCCAAGGAGGGTATGAAAAGCCTCACCCGAAGGGAAAAGAAGCTCTTGCAGAAGAAGGCTGAAAAATAGGAAGGAACCTTGTTTATCAAAAAGCTTACCGTAGGGCCATTAGGGGCCAATTGTTACCTGGCGGCCGACGAGGAAACCAGGGAAGCCATTATCATTGACCCTGGGGCGGAGGGAGAGAAAATCCAAAGGCTCATTGAGAAAGAGAGAATAATCCCTGCTTATATCGTTAATACCCATGGCCACATTGACCATATTGGAGCAAATGGCTACCTGAAGGGTAGGCTGGATGGGATTAAAATATCAATCCACGAGGCCGATGCTAAAATGCTAACTGACCCGGCTCAGAATCTATCAGATTGGGCAGGAGGGGGGATGGAACTCTTACCCCCGGCTGATATTCTGCTTAAAGATGGAGATGAAGTGAGTTTTGGTAAACTTTCTCTAAGAGTAGTTCATACCCCCGGCCATACGCCAGGAGGAATATGTCTCGTCACTGAGGGGAAAGTTTTTACCGGGGACACCTTATTTGCCGGTTCAGTGGGCAGGACCGACCTGCCGGGCGGGTCCATGGATTTACTGCGCACCGCCATAAGAGAGAAACTTTTAACTCTGCCAGACGGGACTATTATTTATCCGGGGCACGGTCCGACTTCAACCATTGGGGAAGAAAGAGCAGGCAATCCATTTGTTTAATTTTTAATTTTTTTCTTTACATAAGATAGAACTTGTGGTACATTTTCACAAGTAAGGAGGAATTAAGTGCCAAAGATTGCTGCGGTGAAGGCAAGAGAGATTTTAGATTCCCGTGGAAATCCCACTGTGGAAGTGGAAGTAACCCTGGAGGGCGGAGCAGCGGGAAGAGCATCTGTCCCCTCAGGAGCCTCCACCGGAGAGCACGAGGCCCTGGAACTACGGGATGGAGACGCCTCGCGCTACTTAGGCAAGGGAGTGGAGAAAGCAGTTAGAAATGTAAATGATCTAATTGGTCCCCACGTCAAGGGCAAGGATGCCTTGAATCAAGCAGTTATAGATAATTTAATGATTGAACTTGATGGGACGGAGAATAAGTCTAAGTTAGGAGCCAATGCCATCTTAGGAGTCTCCCTCGCCGTGGCGAGAGCGGCCGCAGCCAGCTCCCGGGTGCCTCTTTATCTTCATCTGGGAGGAGAGGAGGCCAGAGAGCTCCCCCTTCCCATGATGAACATCATAAATGGTGGGCAACATGCTGATAACAACATTGACATTCAGGAATTTATGGTGGTGCCCGTGGGAGGAAATACTTTCCGGGAAGCCCTGCGGATGGGAGCGGAAGTTTTCCATAACCTGAGGGCAGTTCTGAAGGAGAAAGGATACTCAACGGCGGTTGGAGATGAGGGAGGATTTGCTCCTGACTTAAGGTCCAACGAAGAGGCTATCTCGGTTATCCTGAAAGCAATTGAGAGGGCTAAATATAAGATAGGCGAAGAAATCCTCCTGGCCCTGGATTCGGCAGCGAGTTCCTTCTATGAGAATGATAAATATACTTTGACTTCCGAGCCCAATCCGGAGAGGTCTTCAGGAGAGATGGTTGATTTCTACGAAACTTTGGTGTCTAAGTATCCTATTATCTCCATTGAAGACGGATTAGCTGAGGATGACTGGGAGGGATGGAAGACCCTTACAGATAGATTAGGAGAGAAAGTTCAGATTGTGGGAGATGACCTCTTCGTCACCAATAAGAGTAGATTGAGAGAAGGCATTGATAGGGGAATAGCCAATTCTATCTTAATTAAAGTGAACCAGATTGGCACTCTGACTGAGACTCTAAATACTATAAAGCTGGCCAGAGAGGCGGGCTATACAGCCATTATCTCCCATCGTTCGGGAGAAACTGAGGATACTACCATTGCTGACCTGTCCGTAGCCACAAACTGTGGCCAGATAAAATCGGGCTCCCTGTCCAGGACTGATCGGGTAGCTAAGTATAATCAGTTGCTGCGCATTGAAGAGGAGTTGGGCCCAAGAGCTGTCTTCAGAGGAAAAGAAGTCTTTTGCAATTTGGGAGGCGGATAGTGCTACTAAAAGTTATTGCCATTATTATCATACTGGGAGCTTTCTTATCTTATCCCGGCTACATGGAAGTGAGGAAATATAACCGTAGAATAGCCGAGCTTGATGAAGAGATAAAAAGCTTAGAGCAGACCAATAAAGATTTACAATTGGAAATAGAGGCTCTTAAGAACAACCCTTTCTACATTGAGAAAGTAGTTAGAGAGAATTTAGGCCTGGTTAAACCAGGAGAGATAATCTACAAGATTATTCCCGAAGAAAATAGTGGTCGCGGGGTGGAGCAGTCTGGTAGC
>JAGMAN010000066.1 GCA_023130215.1 bacterium | reverse complement strand
AAGCGAGGAGGGGACTGGAACTGCCACTTGATAAGAAGATAATCTATGAATTCTGTCAGAGGGGATACCGGCCATTCCTCCGAGAACTACCAGAGGAGTTGAAGGAGAAAGCAATACTTTTGGTCGTAATTCCTCCTCACTATGAATTTTTAGAGGAGGAAAACCCTCCCCCCTGGATGATAGTTCGCCGGGAGGAAACATTATCTCATGAGAAGTTTGACGATTACCTGTTTGCTTCTGACGCTGTGATACTGCATAAGTTTCAGAGCCGATACCATGCAGTAGTCTCGTCCACTGCCTTTCAGGCTTTGGGAACAGGTTGCCCCATCTTAGTCCCCGGACAGTCAGATTTCTTCTTCCCTTTTAAGGAGGAAGTAATTCGGTACGCAGATGTTGAGGACTTGAAGAAGACCCTGGTTGATCTGGTCAAAGATGGGGAAAGGTACAAGGCCTTAGAAGCAAAAGCTGAAGAGTTTGTAAAGGAAAATTCTCCAGAAAAAATAGCTGAAGAGCATATAGAACTATTCCGCTCATTGAGGAGGAACGTCAGTCGTGCTTGAGAAATTTGAAGGAAATCCAATCCTTAAGCCAATTCCAGAGCACTCCTGGGAATCCAGGTGCGTCTTCAACTGCGCCTCCTTTTATGACGGAGGCAAAGTCCATATCGTTTATCGAGCTATGGGAGAAGACAATATCTCACGTTTAGGATATGCTTCCTCTCCAGATGGTTTCAAGATAAGCGGGCGGTTGCCGGAACCGATATTCTGCCCTGAAGGAGAGTTTGAAGAAAGTGGCTGTGAAGATCCAAGGATAACCAGAGTGGGAGAAGAATATTATATGTTCTATACTGCTTATAGTAGCCACGCCGCTCAGATCGGACAGGTTGCTATTAAAGTAGTTGATTTCTTAGCCAAGAAATGGGAATGGGGAAAGAGAAATTATCCATTTCCCAGAGTTAACAACAAGGATGTGGCTCTCTTTCCCGAAAAGATAAAAGGTAAATGGGTTATATACCACAGGATACCTCCTCACGTCTGGGTTGCCTACTCTGATGACCTCGCCCACTGGGAAAACTCCAATATTGTCATCACGCCCAGAGGCACTGGCTGGGAGAAGGTGAAAGTGGGAGCAGGAGCCCCTCCCATAAAGACTCCAAGAGGTTGGCTCTTTATCTACCATGCCATGGATGAGGCGAAGATCTACCGGCTGGGACTGGCATTAATATCCCTTGAGAATCCCGAGGAGATAATCTATCGCTCAAAGGAACCGATACTTGTCCCGGATAAGGAATATGAGCGAAAAGGGGATGTCCCCAATGTCGTCTTCACCTGTGGAGCCTTCGTGAAGGATGAAAGACTTTTTGTCCACTACGGTGGAGCAGACAAGGTGATCTGTGTAGCCACCCAGAGGCTAAATGAGCTTCTGCCATAAAGAAAGAATGAGCAAATTAATTCAATGGGAAAGAAATATCTACCTCGAGGAATTAGAAAATTCATCCGGAGGGAGAAAGCAAGAATCCGCCGGGAGGCAAATAGTCCCGAGGAGGAGAGAAAAAGAATTGAGGAGCTTCTGAATAAGTTTACGGTGAAACAGTACTGCTTCGCGGTAAGGAGATGCGGCGATGATCAGGGACAAAAAGAAAAAGGAAATCAGGAAGATCATCAGGTATTATAAGAACCTGCTGGCTTTATCCCATTACAGGCTTCTTTCCCGCTTCAAAACCCAGCGGGAAGACGAGGATATGAATGACTGCTACGCCGTCATCCAGATAGATAATGAGAGGAAGAATATTTATCTCAAACTGAATAAAGTTCGCTTTGCCAGGATGCGGATGGGGAATATCAAGAGGCTCTGCCTGCATGAGCTATTGCACAGCTTCTTCTGGGAACTTAGCGACTTATTTGATGATGTTATCGGAAATGACTCCTTCAGCGAGAGGAAAAGAGGGGCACTTAAGCGAAGATTTGAAGACATAGAACACCGTAAGATCAGCCACCTGATCAGAGTCTTAACGAAACTCAGATAGCTAAAAAAATTTCCAAGCTAAAAATTTTTGCTCTTGACAAAGTATACCTATATTTGGTAAAATTCTTTCCGCAGGCAAAGAGAAGTGAGGAGGTGAGAGCAGAATGGCTATTCAACCATTGGGAGATAGGGTCTTAGTTAAGCCTCTGGAGAAGGAGGAGAAGACCAAGGGGGGAATCGTCCTTCCCGATACGGCTAAGGAGAAGCCCCAGGAGGGGAAAGTGGTTGCCGTGGGAGGGGGCCGAGTCTCAGAAGATGGAAAAACCATTCCCCTGGAGGTGAAGAAAGGCGATAAGATTCTATTCGGAAGATACTCCGGAACGGAGGTGAAGATAGAGGAAGAGGAATGTCTCATAATGAAAGAAGAGGACATCCTGGCCATTATTAAATGAGGAGGTGAAAAGGAAATGGCAGCTAAACAGCTCAAATTCGATGAGGACGCCAGGCGAGCATTAGAAGAGGGAGTAGATGTATTGGCAAATGCCGTGCGGGTGACCTTGGGTCCAAGGGGTCGCACTGTGGCTCTGGACAAAAAGTTTGGCTCCCCTACGGTCACTAACGATGGGGTGACCATCGCTAAGGAAGTGGACCTGGAAGAGCCTTACCAGAACATGGGTGCCCAGATGGTGAAAGAGGTAGCCTCCAAGACCAGTGATGTGGCCGGGGATGGAACCACTACCGCTACCATTTTAGCCCAGGCCATCTATCACGGGGGAATGAAGAACGTGACGGCTGGGGCCAATCCCATGGCCGTGAAAAGGGGAATTGAGAAAGCAGTGGAGGCAGCGGTAGAGCACCTGAAGAAGATTTCTAAACCTACCCGGGAGAAGAAGGAGATGGCTCAGGTGGCTACCATCTCTGCCCACAGCGATCCCACCATTGGCAACTTAATTGCCGATGCCATGGAGAAAGTTGGTAAGGATGGGGTGATTACGGTAGAAGAAGGTAAGACCATGGAGACAGACTTAGACCTGGTAGAGGGAATGCAGTTTGACCGTGGCTACCTATCCCCCTACTTCGTCACCAACGCTGAGACTATGAAAGTGGAGTTGGAAGACCCATACATTCTCATCCATGAAAAGAAGATTTCAGCGGTGAAGGACCTTCTTCCACTCTTAGAGAAGGTAGCCCGGGTTGGCAAGCCGATATTAATCATCGCTGAGGAGGTAGAAGGGGAAGCCTTAGCCACCCTGGTGGTCAATAAACTGAGAGGAACGGTCAGGGCAGCGGCTGTGAAAGCTCCTGGCTATGGAGATCGACGCAAGGCCATGCTTGAGGATATTGCTATCCTCACCGGAGGGAAGGTGATTGCTGAGGAGCTGGGAATCAAGCTTGAGAGCATTAACATTGATGACCTTGGCAAGGCAAAGAAAGTAACTATAGACCAGGAAAATACCACTATTGTGGAAGGAGCTGGGGCCAAGTCCGATATGGAGGGAAGGGTTTCCCAGCTCAAGCGCCAGATTGAGGAGACAACCTCTGACTACGATAAGGAGAAACTACAGGAGAGATTAGCCAAAATAGCCGGTGGAGTAGCCGTCATCAATGTAGGAGCAGCCACTGAGACGGAGATGAAGTCCAAGAAGGCTGTAGTTGAGGATGCCCTCCATGCTACCAGGGCCGCGGTTGAGGAAGGAATTGTCCCGGGAGGGGGAGTAGCCCTCCTCAGAGCCATACCGGAAATAGAGAAATTGAAGTTGGGAGGCGATGAGAAAGTGGGAGCTGACGTCGTTAAGAGAGCGATTGAGGAGCCAGCTCGCCAGATTGCAGCCAATGCCGGCCATGAAGGCTCGGTAGTTGTCAATCGGTTGAAAGGGGAGAAGACCAACATCGGATTCGATGCTCACAAGGAAGAATATACCGATATGATCGCAAGCGGGATAGTTGACCCGACCAAGGTAACCAGGTCGGCTATCCAGAATGCCGCCTCAATTGCGGCCTTGATGATTACCACCGAATGTTTGGTTACCGAGAAGCCTGGGAAGGAGGAGGCACTACCTATGCCCCCCGGCGGACCTGGTGGCTACGGCGGAGGCATGTATTAGGAGGGGTAAATATGGCCAGGAAGCTAGGCAGGGTTGCTCATGAGGCAAAGAAGAAGCCAAAGTTGAGCAAGAAAGAGAAAAGAGAAAAGAAACGCCTTAAAAAGGTGGGAACCTAGTTGTAAGAGATTTCTGAAAAGATCAGAAATCTCTGATTATGCCGATTATGTAATCTGAGGGGGGGGAGATGATTCCCGAGCGCATTTTCCTTACCAAGGGAGTAGGAAGGCACAAGGAAAAACTACAGTCCTTTGAGATGGCTCTTCGCCGGGCTGATATCGCCAAGTATAACCTGGTTAGAGTTTCCAGCATTCTCCCCCCTGGGTGTAAGATAATATCAAAGAAGAGGGCCTTAGAGCAGTTGCCGCCGGGTCAGATTATCTTTACTGTCTTCAGTGAGAATAGCACCAACGAACCAAACCGCTTACTGGCCGCTTCCATTGGCATTGCTGTTCCCACAGGGAAGGAAAGATATGGCTATCTCAGCGAGCATCATTCCTTCGGTCAGACGGAGAGCATGGCCGGCGATTACGCCGAAGATTTAGCGGCCACCATGCTGGCTTCCACTTTAGGAATAGAATTTAACATTGATGATGCCTGGGACGAACGCAAGGAGATCTATAAGATGCACAATCAGATCGTCCGAACCAGTAACATCACCCAATCTGCCATCGGAGATAGGAAGGGTCTCTGGACAACAGTAATCGCTGCCGCCATCTTCCTCCCCGTCCATCAAGGATCACTCTTGTAACACTTCGTATGATTAATTTCGCTGACTTAGAAGGAGAATTTTCCAATTACGAGAGCTCCAAAGCAATTATCCTCCCCATTGCTTATGAAGGGACGGTGACCTACGGGAAGGGAGCCAGTCAAGGCCCACAGGCTATCCTAAAAGCTTCCCAGCAATTAGAACTCTACGATGAGGAGCTCCGCCAGGATACCTATAAAATCGGGATTCACACCTTGGATACAGTAGAGGGAAGAGATCTATCTGCCGAGGGTATGGTAGAGAAAGTCTATCTTAAAGCTTCCCCGTTGGTAAGAGATGAAAAGTTTATCGTTATGTTAGGGGGTGAACATTCTCTCAGCCTGGGAATGGTCAAGGCTCTGCGGGATAAGTTTGCTGACCTATCAGTTCTTCAACTGGATGCCCATGCAGACCTGCGGGATGAGTATGAAGGCACAAAATATAACCACGCTTGTGTTGGCCGCAGGATGGCAGAATTGGTTCCCCTGACCCAGGTGGGAGTTCGGAGTTTAAGCCGGGAGGAGGGAGAGTACATTAAGAGTGGTAAAGGGCCAAAAGTCTTCTACGCAGGCCAGATCACAGGCAGGATGGGTCAGGTCTCCGCATTTGACACAATCAAAGAAAAAAGAGATTGGATAGAGGAGGTTATATCTTCGCTTTCCCCAAATGTCTATTTGACCATTGATTTAGATGTTCTGGACCCGGGGATTATGCCATCGGTAGGAACACCGGAACCAGGGGGTCTGGACTGGTATGAGACCCTCCAGCTTCTTCGCCAATTAGCCAGAGAAAAGAAGATAGTTGGCTTCGACTTAGTGGAGCTGGCTCCTCAGCCCGGGAACATTTCACCTGATTTTCTGGCCGCCAAACTCATCTACAAACTCCTCGGCTACATCTTTCACTAACCTCACATTCACCATCCCAGGATTTTAAAAACAAACCTGTTTGGAAAAAGTTTGACAAACTCTTGACAACTATCCAGAAAAGAGGTAAAATTACAATGACCACTATTCTGGTCAGAAGGGAGGGAAAGAATATGTCTACTAAGACATTGCCTTTAACTGAGGTTCGTGATCACTTTACCTCAATACTCAGGGATGTTTCTCGCCTTTATGATAGATGTGTCATAACAAAGAAAGGGAAACCAGAAGCAATCCTGATGAGCTATGAGGAATTTGAGGGATGGTTAGAGACCCTGGAGATTATGGCTAGTCCCAAAGCGGCCAGGAGGATAAAGGAAGCCAGGACAAAAGCCAAAAAGGGAGAAGTCGTCACTTTTGAGGATGCTTTTGGAGAATCTCCATGAAAGAGTACAGCCTTAATATCTACAAGAGGCTACCCAAGGAAATAAAGAAGCTTCCTCACAAGAGACAGAATCTCATTAAGAGAGCTCTAAGGAATATTAAAAAGAATCCCTATCAAGCAAAGAAGCTTAAAGGAGAATATGAGGGACTGTATTCCTGCCGAGTTGGGTCCTACCGTATCGTCTATGAGATTGACAAGAAGAAAGCATCTATAACGATCCTCGATGTTGAGGATCGAAAAGATGTCTATTAATGAAAGTTTAGGCAACATGTTAAAACAATGCCGAGGAGGCATTCATGCAAGCTCAGGTTGACCAATTCCTGAACTATCTCAGCGTGGAGAGGGGATTAGCCAAGAATACCATTATAGCTTATGGGAGAGACCTGAGGAAATATCTAAAGTTCCTTAAGGAAAGAGGAATTCAGTCTCTACAGAGAAGCAGCCACAGGGAGATAATGACCTATCTAATGGAGTTAAAGAATCCGAGGAGGCTCGGCAAAAGAGGGCTATCTTCTGCCTCGATGGCCAGAAATTTAGTGGCTGTTAAGATGTTCCATCGCTTCTTGGTCGCCGAAGGCGACCTGAAAAATGACCCCACGGCTAACATGGACTCGCCCCTTGTTTCCAAGAAACTTCCTCATGTCCTGACTATCCCCGAGGTAGAGAAGTTACTGAACCGGGCAAAGGGTCAAACCCCAAAAGAGGTTCGGGACAGGGCTATCTTAGAATTACTATATGGCACAGGACTTCGCATCTCCGAAGTTACCTCCTTAAAAACGGTTGACATCAACCTCCAGTTTGGCTACCTGCGTTGTTTTGGTAAAGGAGGCAGGGAGAGAATCGTTCCCTTCGGAGGCCAGGCCAGGGGCTGGATAAAGAAATACTTAGATAGAGTAAGACCTCAATTGGCAAAGAGAAAGGGCGATTCCCGGTTATTCCTGACCAGGCTGGGGAAGGGATTCTCCCGCCAGGGGTTGTGGAAGGCAATTAAGAAGTGTGCTAAAAGGGCAGGGTTGGGTAAAGAAATTACTCCCCATACTCTTCGCCACTGCTTTGCCACTCATCTCCTGCAGGGAGGAGCTGACCTGAGGTCAGTGCAGGAGATGCTCGGACACGCTGATATTTCCACCACTCAGGTGTATACCCACGTGGATAGAGAGAGACTGAAGAGCATCCACGCCAAATACCATCCGCGTGGTTGACTTGACCATTGCCGCAATGGTATAATGAGCAGGGAGGAAATGGAGATGAAATTAAGAATTGGATTGCCAAAAGGGAGCCTGCAGAGTGCTACCCTGAAGATGTTTAAGAAGGCAGGATATGACATATTGGCCAGCGAGAGGTCATATCTCCCCGTAATTGATGATGAGGAGTTAGAGGCAATACTGATCAGGGCTCAGGAGATTCCCCGCTACGTAGAGGACGGGGTGCTTGATGTTGGTCTTACCGGAGAAGATTGGATCAGGGAGCGCCGAGCCAAAGTGGTGGAGGTCGCTGAGCTGGTCTACGCCAAGCAGGGACTTAAAGCAGTGAAGTGGGTATTAGCTGTTCCTAACAACTCCGCCGTTAAAAGTGTTGTGGATTTAAAGGGAAAGAGAATTGCTACTGAACTGGTTAATGTAACCAAATCTTATCTCAGGAAATACGGAGTTAAGGCTGATGTTGAATTCTCCTGGGGAGCTACTGAGGTAAAGCCACCTGAGTTAGCTGATGCCATCGTTGAACTGACTGAGACAGGAGAGTCGCTCCGGGCAAATAACTTACGAGTGGTTGACATCGTTTTACAATCTACCACCAGGCTGATTGCCAATAGAAAAGCTTACCAGAATAAGTGGAAACGGCGGAAGCTAAATAATCTAACTCTTTTGCTGAAAGGGGCCCTGTTAGCAGAGGAGAAAGTAGGGCTGAAGATGAATGTAGCGGAGAAAAACTTAAGGAGAGTTATTTCTGTTCTGCCGGCTATGAGGACCCCGACCATCTCCAAGCTTAGTGAGAAGGATTGGTGGGCAGTAGAGACGGTGATTGATGAAAGCACAGCCCGGGACATTATCCCTAAATTGAAAGAAGCCGGGGGAGAAGGTATTATAGAGTATGGTTTGAATAAAGTCATTTTATGAGGAGGGCAAAATAAGCGCTTCGCACATTATTTTATAACGTATTGGAAACTTTCAGTTTCCTATACTACAAGAAAAGGACTTGAATGAGGTGAAGGTTATCTCCCCGGCCAAGATAAATCTATATCTAAATGTCCTGGCAAAAAGGAGAGACGGTTATCATGAAATAGAGACGATAATTCAGGCTATAGACCTGTGCGATGAAGTTACCCTGAGAGAAAGAGAGAAAGGAATAGAGGTCTCCTGCCAGAAGGAGGGCCTGCCCGCCAATGAATGGCAGGCGGGAGTGCCTCATGGAAAAGGAAATTTAGCTTATCGGGCGGCTCAGCTTATTCTGCAGGAAACTAAGCTAAGCCGTGGCGTAGCCATCAAGATAAAAAAAAATATTCCACCTGCGGCCGGACTGGGTGGGGGATCCAGCAATGCGGCGGCTACCCTGGTGGGATTGAATAAACTTTGGAATTTAAACCTACCAAAAAAAACACTTATTAGGTTGGCCAGCTCCCTGGGAATGGATGTTCCCTTCTTCATCCAGGGAGGAAGAGCCGTAGCTAAAGGGAGAGGGGATGAGCTCACTCCCTTGAAAGGATGGCCACCGTTCTGGCTTATCTTAGTTATTCCCGAATTCAGGGTGTCAACTAACCGGGCATACCAAAGTTTAGGCTTGACAAAAGGAGAAAGTCAGATTAAAATAATCATGAAGCATCTGGAAAGGGGAGATTTGAGCTCGGTTCTCTATAACAGATTTGAGGAGGTGATAAAATACCCTCGGATTAGGATGATTAAGGAGGAGCTCAAATCTTTAGGGGTAGGTTCTGCCTCCATGTCCGGCAGCGGTTCAGCTATCTTTGGTATTGTCCGCTCAGGAGAAGAGGCGGAGAGAATAAGAAAGGCAGTCAAAGAGGAGGAGGTCTATGTAGCAAAGACCTGGAATGATGGAGTGGCCGTGGTCAGTTAGAACTTAAAGAGCAAAGTTGAAAGCGATAGAGATTTTAAACTTTCTGCTTTTAACTTTCGATTGTTGGAGGTAACCTAAGTGGAAATCACAGAAGTTAGAGTTCGGTTAAGGAACGAAGGAGATGGAAAGTTAAAGGCCTATGCCACCATGACCTTTGACCATGAGTTTGTGGTGCGCGATGTAAAGGTAATCGAAGGCAGGAAAGGCCTTTTTGTGGCTATGCCCAGCCAAAGGCTGCGGGAAAGCTGCCCGAAATGCAGATTCGGCAACGATACTAGGAGCAAGTTCTGTAGCCAATGCGGGCACCGATTGGAGCCCACTCCCCGGCCTGTAGATCAGCCAGAGGGGACGAAGAGCGAACACCGTGACCTGGCTCACCCGATTACCTCTCAAGCCAGAGAGTATATTCAGAAGAAAGTACTGGAAGCCTATGAGGCGGAGAAGAACAAAGCCCCTTCATCAGGCTACTGAGACAACCGGGGGAACCAGGAAAAAGTTTGACATCTTTTTGAGAGTGTGGTAATTTAGAATTGTCAGAGGATCCTTTTAAGCCAGCTCAGTGAGGCGGTAAAGGAAAAGATGATAAATAACAGTTCAAAATTTAAGCCTTTTCACCTTATGGTGGGAAGGCTATTTTTACAGGAGTAAATAATGGCTGTCAGGGAGAAAGGCAGGATAATGGGAGAGGGTGATATAGAGAAAGCGCTCACTCGCCTGTCCCATGAGATTTTGGAGAAGGGGGGAGATGTAAAAGAGTTAGCCATTGTGGGAATTAGAACCCGGGGAGCCTACTTAGCTGAGAGGCTAACTAAGAAGATAAAAGAAGTAGCTAAGAAGAAAGTGCCCCTGGGTATCCTGGACATTACCCTTTACCGGGATGACCTCTCCGCTATCGGGCCTCAGCCAGTGGTGCATAAGACGGAGATTCCCTTCCAGGTGACAGGGAAGAAAGTCATCCTGGTTGACGATGTCCTCTACACCGGTCGCACTGTGCGGGCCGCCTTAGATGAGCTAATAGACTTCGGTCGTCCACAGGTCATCCAGCTCTG
>JAGMAN010000065.1 GCA_023130215.1 bacterium | reverse complement strand
GTTTTTCTAAAAGGGGGCAAGCTTGACCTGAGCTTCTTTCTCAGGCTTTATGAGGAGCCGATGGATAATTTCTCCTCGTCTCTCCCCCGAACCCCCTATGGGCAGTTAGCTTCCGAAGGGATTAAATACTGGAAGGAAGATGGGTCCTGGTCAGAGCTGGAGAGGTTATCTGATAACCATATCCTCAACTTCTTAAGGCGAGCCAAACATATCGTCTTCGGTTTAGAACCCCTCATCGGATATCTGGTAGCCAAGGAGAACGAAATAAAGATGATTCGGATGATTATGATTGGAAAGTTAAATAATCTTGAGGGGGAACTGGTCAGAAGGAATTTGAGGGATACCTATGTCTGAGGTAGCGGTAATCGGGAGCCGGGATTCCATATTGGGATTCAAAGGGCTGGGCATCTCTATCTTTCCGGTGAAGGATGGAGAAGAGGCTTCCCGGACTTTAGCTGCTATTGCTCAGGATGATTACGCTGCCATCTTCATCACTGAAGATCTGGCTGAAGAGGTAGAGGAAATCATGAGAGATTTGAGGGAGAGACCATTTCCCACCGTCACCTTCATCCCCGGGACCAGGGGAACTCGAGGCCTGGGAATGGAGAGGCTCAGAAACAATGTCAGGAAAGCCGTAGGAGCAGATATCTTGTAACACCTAAAATTTGTTAAGGAAGGTAAGGTTAATATAGCAGATAAAATTAACGGAGAGGAAGTGATGAAGCAGGGTAGAATAATTAAGGTTTCTGGGCCGCTGGTGGTGGCTGAGGGGATGGATGAGGCTAAGATGTACAATGTTGTCCGCGTCGGCGAGAAGAGATTGATCGGAGAGGTCATTGAACTGAGGGGTGACCGTGCCTCCATCCAGGTCTATGAGGAGACGGGAGGATTGGGTCCGGGTGAACCGGTCTTTGACACTGGCGAGCCATTAAGTGTTGAGCTTGGGCCGGGACTGGTTCAATCCATCTACGACGGCATTCAGCGTCCTCTGGATAAGCTCCGGGACGAGGTTGGGGATCACCTCGCCCGGGGGATAGATGTCCCGGCACTTGGCAGGAAGAAGAAATGGAAGTTCGAGCCCTCTATCAAAAATGGAAATAAAGTTTCTCCCGGAGACATCATGGGCACGGTGCAGGAGACCCCAGTGGTCGTCCATAAGATTATGGTGCCGCCCGGGATTGAAGGAGTGGTGAAGGATATCAAGAAGGGTGGATGGACAATTGAAGAAACGATTGCTGAAATAAAAACTGATTCAGCAGTAGAAGAGATAAAGATGCTCCAGCGATGGCCGGTGCGCAAGGAGAGACCATGTCGGGAGAAGCTTCCCCCTTGTATTCCCCTGATTACCGGACAAAGGATAATTGATGCTTTCTTTCCTGTGGCCAAGGGAGGGACAGCTTGTGTCCCCGGCCCATTCGGGAGCGGTAAGACCGTCATTCTCCATCAATTTGCCAAGTGGTCGGATGCCGATATTATCGTCTATGTTGGATGTGGTGAACGTGGTAATGAAATGACCGATGTTTTGATGGAGTTCCCTGAGTTGGATGATCCGCGCACGGGAGAGAAATTAATTAAACGCACCGTCCTCATTGCCAATACTTCCAATATGCCGGTGGCTGCCCGGGAAGCCTCCATTTACACGGGAATCACCATCGCTGAGTATTTCCGCGACATGGGCTATAGCGTCGCTCTTATGGCCGATTCCACTTCCAGGTGGGCGGAGGCTTTAAGGGAGATTTCCTGCCGTCTGGAGGAAATGCCGGGAGAGGAAGGTTATCCGGCGTATTTGCCAACCAGGGCGGCTCAGTTCTATGAAAGAGCCGGTCGGGTGAAATGTCTCAGCAGTGATAATCGGGAAGGAGCTTTGAGCGTCTTAGGTGCTGTTTCCCCTCCCGGAGGAGATCTCTCTGACCCGGTAGTGCAGGCTACTTTAAAAGTAGTGCAGGTATTCTGGAGTCTTGAGGACTGGTTAGCTTACGAACGGCACTTCCCGGCTATCAACTGGCTTAATAGCTACTCTCTTTACATAGATAATCTAAAAGAATACTTCCGTAAAGAGATAGGTGAGGATTGGCAAGAGATGAGGCGGGAGGCTATGGCTATTCTGCAGAAGGAGGCAGAGTTAAAGGAAATCGCTCGTCTGGTGGGAGTGGATGCCCTATCGGTAGAAGATAGATTGACTTTGGAGACAGCTAAATCGCTCCGGGAAGATTTCCTCCATCAGAATGCTTTCCATGAAGTGGATACTTATACTTCTTTTGCCAAACAGTACCGAATGCTGAAGCTTATCAGGTTCTTTCATGCTCAGGCCGAAGAGGCCCTACAGAAGGGAGTGGATTTCAAGGAGCTTACTTCCCTGCCGGTCAGGGAGGAGATTGCCAGAGTTAGGTATATTGCTGAGGATAAATTGGAAACCTTTGACGCAGTTGAGGAGAAAATAGTAGCCCAGATGAAGGA
>JAGMAN010000064.1 GCA_023130215.1 bacterium | reverse complement strand
TGCTTGAGGTTGACCAGGACAAGGCGCTGGTGCAGTTGTTTGAAGGCTCCTCCGGGGTAGATGTCTTTGGGAGCCGGGTCCGCTTCCTGGGCAAAGGAATAGAGCTTTCGGTCTCCATGGACCTATTGGGTAGAGTATTCGATGGATTAGGCAGGCCAATAGATGGAGGTCCCCGGATACTTCCTGAGAAGAGATTGGATATCAACGGCACTCCCATAAATCCTTATGCCCGGGACTATCCATCTGAGTTTATTCAGACGGGCATCTCCGCTATCGATGGACTGAATACCCTGGTGCGAGGTCAGAAACTTCCCATCTTCTCCGGAGCTGGTCTTCCCCATCCACAGATAGCCGCCCAGATAGCCAGGCAGGCTAAGGTATTGGGAGAAGAAGAGGAATTCGCCGTAGTTTTTGGAGCAATGGGAATTACCTTTGAGGAATCGGATTACTTCATCTCTGATTTCAGACGGACAGGAGCCATTGACCGGGCAGTGCTTTTCATAAATTTGGCTGATGACCCGGCCATCGAGAGATTGGCAACTCCACGCATGGCTTTCACCGCGGCTGAATATCTTGCTTTTGATAAGGGAATGCACGTCTTAGTTATTCTGAGCGACATGACCAACTATTGCGAGGCTCTGCGTGAGGTATCAGCCGCTCGCAAGGAAGTTCCCGGAAGGAGAGGTTATCCTGGTTATCTTTACACTGACTTAGCCAGTATGTATGAGAGGGCAGGAAGAATTAAGGGAAGGCAAGGGTCCATTACTCTTATGCCCATCTTGACCATGCCCGAAGACGATAAGACCCATCCCATTCCGGATTTAACAGGCTATATTACTGAGGGTCAGATAATCTTAAGCCGTCAGATTCATAAGAAAGGAATTTATCCTCCTATAGATGTTCTCCCGAGTCTATCCAGATTGAAAGATAAGGGAATCGGGAAAGGAAAAACCAGGGAAGACCATTCAGATGTTTTCAATCAGCTATTTGCTGCCTATGCCCGTGGGAAGGAATCTCAGGAACTGGCCGTCATCTTAGGAGAGGCCGCTCTTAGTGAGACCGATAAGCTATTTTTCACCTTTGCTGATAGGTTCGAATTGGAATATGTCCAGCAGCGGGAGGATGAGGACAGGACAATTGAGGAGACCCTGGATTTAGGGTGGAAGCTACTGAGAATGCTCCCGGAGGCGGAGCTAAAGAGAATCAGACCGGAATTTATTGAAAAATATCTGAAAGATTGAATATGATGCCAATATTTTTCTTAATTTTGATACTGACAACTTTAATCTTTTTGTTCATACTATCTTTCTTTATAATAATAATTGATTATTAAATTTAAAATGCGTATTAGCGTTAATCCAAATCGAATGGAGCTGCTGCGGCTCAGGAAGAGGCTTCTTCTCGCCCGGCGAGGGCACAAGCTCCTCAAGGATAAGCAGGAAGAGTTAATGAGACGATTTTTGGAATTGGTGGAAGAGAGTAGGAGGTTGCGGGAAGAGGTAGAGGAGAAACTTGGAAGGGTTTACCGAGACTTTCTTTTGGCCAGAGGAGTGATGCCAAGGGAAATGCTTGAAGAAGCATTGATGTTCCCAAAGAGAAAACTAAAGATAACTACCCGGCTTATTCCAGTGATGAATCTTCGTCTTCCTAAGTTGGATTTAACTCAGGAAGGCGAATTTGACTGCTATGGCTTTGCCGAGACCTCGGGTGATCTGGATATTTCTCTTTCCCTTCTCTCTGAGATTCTCCCCTCAATGGTGAGGTTAGCTGAGGTGGAAAAATGGATTGAGCTTTTAGCCGAAGAGATACAGAGAACCAGGCGACGGGTAAATGCCTTAGAATACATACTCATTCCCAGTTTGGAGCAGACCATTCGCTACATAGGGATGAAGTTAAATGAAAGAGAGAGAGGGAACTTAACCCGCCTCATGAAAGTGAAGGAACTGGTCAGTGGCCGCTAAAAAAATGAAGGTAACTGTTATCGTCCCGGCCGCTGGCCGGGGGATGAGAATGAGAGGAGATATAAGCAAGCAGTATCTGCCCTTAGCCGGAAAGCCAATCTTAGTTCATACCCTCCTTGCATTAGAACAGTGCCCAGCCATAGACGAGGTTATCTTAGCGGTGAGGGAGAAGGAGGTTGCTCACTGCAAAGAGGAGATAGTGGAGAAGTTTGCTTTGAAGAAGATAAAAGAGATAATTGCCGGAGGAGAACGCAGACAGGATTCAATCTATAATGCTTTAAAAATGATAAGACCGAACTGCGACTTGGTTCTCATTCATGACAGCGTGCGTCCTTTCATCACTGAAGAGATCATCTTAAGGACCATTGAGGAAACCAAACTGCATGGGGCGGTAGCTATGGCCATTCCCCTTACCGACACCATTAAGCAAGGGGACGGAGAAGGGTTTGTGAAGAAGACCCTAAACAGGGACGAGCTCTGGTCAATTCAGACTCCGCAGGGATTTAAATATAGTTTGATTCAAAAAGCCTACTCCCAAGCCTATGAGGATGGTTTCTATGGAACGGACGATGCTTCCCTGGTGGAAAGGATTGAGCATCCAGTCAAGATGGTCGAGGGCTCACCGGAGAATATAAAGATCACTACGCCTGAAGACTTAATCATTGCCGAAGCCAT
>JAGMAN010000063.1 GCA_023130215.1 bacterium | reverse complement strand
GGAAGGAAGGAAACTCCTTTTAGGAGGGGTAGAGATTCCTTTCTCTAAGGGATTGGCCGGGCACTCCGATGCCGATGTCCTGCTTCACGCTATCTCGGATGCTCTTCTGGGCGGAGCGGCTAAGGGAGACATTGGCCGGCATTTCCCCGATGACGATCCTCAATATGAAGGCATCTCCAGCCTCATCCTTTTGGAGAAAGTCGGGGACATTCTGAGCGAAGAAAAAATTATCGTTAATAATATTGATGCAGTGGTTGTTGCTGAAAGACCGAAGTTAGCTCCTTACTTTGAAGCGATGAGGGAGCGGATTGCCCGGGCTCTGCAGATGGACAAGAAGGCAGTAAATGTAAAAGCAACTACCACCGAGGGTCTTACTTTCACTGGAAGGGAAGAAGGAATGGCCGCTTATGCAGTGGCAACACTGAGATAAAAAGAGAGGCCCTCGCAAGAATTCAGCTTACGAGGGCCGCAGAGGATAAGATCCCTATCTTCTTTTTTTCTTCTTAGCCTTGGCTTTCTTCTTGGTGGTTTTCTTGGCCTTGCCTTTGGCTTTCTTCTTGGCTACTTTCTTTTTCTTCTTCTTAACGGCCATAGGATAAACTCACCTCCTTCCAGTTCTTAAATTCCAACTTAAACAATACATTGTGGTCATTTGTTGGAAATATACCATATACTGTTATCTTTGTCAAGTCATTTGCAAATTTTTTTCTGAAAAAAATAGATTTTTTTTCAAAGTTTTTTTCAACCCGTCGGGAAAGATTTTTTTGCGGCCCCAAAATGTAGTGCGAGGGTTTTGCAAAAACGCCAAATAATATTTATCAATTTCCGAAAGAAAAGAATGAAACTAGATAATCGCTGTTTGCCGACAGGCAGGTCTGTGCTCTGTGACAACACTGTGATTATTTTTTTCTTGATAGGAACTCAATTGTATGATATAAGTTTCTACAGGATAAAGGAGAACATAATAACCTTCTCATATTTTCCGATTCCGCTTCGGGTGTGTCTTTTTTTTGATAGTTAAATTATTTAAAGGGGTAGATCGAAGAAATGCTTATTGCTCTTTACATAATATTGGGTTTAATTGGTCTGGGACTCCTCAAATTTCTCCTCATCGCTACTATCTTCCGCCATGAGGTGAGAGCCTGCTTTGAGAGAGACCCTGCTGCTGTCAGTTGCTGGGAGGTTGTTCTCACTTACTCTGGACTCCATGCTATCATCTTTCACCGCACTGCCCATGCTCTCTTAAAGATGAAAATTCCCTTCTTCCCCCGCCTTCTCTCCCAACTGGCCCGTCATATAACTGGAATGGAAATCCATCCGGGAGCAAAGATAGGGAAGGGACTCTTCATTGACCACGGGATGGGAGTGGTTATTGGTGAGACTTCTGTCTTGGGTGACAATGTCACCCTCTTCCAGGGAGTGACCCTGGGAGGAACGGGCAAGGAGAGGGGGAAGCGTCATCCCACCCTGGGAAATAATGTTGTGGTGGGAGCAGGAGCGAAGATTTTGGGAAACATCACTATTGGCGATAACGTCCAG
Organism: bacterium; assembly: GCA_023130215.1. Classification (GTDB taxonomy): domain Bacteria; phylum NPL-UPA2; class NPL-UPA2; order NPL-UPA2; family JAGMAN01; genus JAGMAN01. The sequence goes on along the minus strand of JAGMAN010000063.1, from coordinate 3,927 downwards.
GTGGGAGCCAATGCCGTGGTCATCCGTTCCGTTCCACCTGACTGCACTGTGGTGGGCATCCCCGGAAGGATAGCTAAGCGAAAAGGGGAAAAAGTCCCGGGAATCAGTTTAGACCATACCCGCCTCCCTGACCCTTTAGCTGAAAGGTTGGAGGAGTTACAGCACCACATTGACGAGATGGAGAGGGAACTGATCAAGTGGAGAAAACAGTAGTCTCATGTTTGGTTTAGAAGAGCAAATGAGCATAGAGAAATTACAGGTAAAGGCCACTGAGATCCGCAGAGACATTATTGCTATGTTAGGTGAGGCTGGTTCGGGACATCCGGGAGGTTCCCTTTCAGCCGCTGACATTGTCACTGCCCTTTATTTTTCTGTTCTCAATATTGACCATAAGAATCCTCGCCGGGAGGACCGGGATAGGTTTGTTCTGAGCAAGGGGCACGCTGCTCCCCTGCTTTATTCTGCTCTGGCAGAGAGAGGATATTTCCCAAAAGATGAATTGATGAGCTTGAGAAAATTTGGCAGTCGTCTTCAGGGGCACCCTAAGATAGGAAGCCCGCCGGGAGTAGAAATTTCCAGCGGTTCCTTAGGGCAAGGCCTCTCTGTTGCTAATGGTATGGCCATGGCTGGAAAACTGGATGGGAAAGATTACAGGGTCTATGCCCTTTTAGGAGACGGAGAGATTGAGGAAGGGCAGATCTGGGAAGCGGCTATGACGGCGGCTCATTATAAATTGGATAATCTGTGTGCTATCCTTGACTTCAACGGACTTCAGATAGATGGGCCGATTGTGGAAGTTATGAACTCAAATCCCATCAGAGAAAAATGGACTGCCTTCCGCTGGAATACTATGGAAATTGATGGACATAATTTTGAAGAAATTCTCAGAGCCTTCGAGGAAGCAAAGAAAATAAAAGGGAAACCAACCATTATCATTGCCCATACCATAAAAGGAAAAGGTGTCTCCTTTATGGAGAATGTAGTTGATTTCCACGGTAAAGCCCCTACCAAAGAGCAGACCAGACAAGCCCTGGAGGAACTATCCTGATGACTGAAATGATTGCTACCCGGGATGCTTACGGGAAAACGCTGGTCCGATTAGGCGAGATAGATAAAGATGTGGTTGTCCTGGATGCAGATCTCTCCAAATCAACCAAGACACATGATTTCGCCAAGAAATTTCCGGAGAGATTTTTTCAGATGGGAATATCGGAACAGGATATGATGGGAACTGCGGCAGGACTGGCCACTTGCGGAAAGATTCCCTTTGCTTCTACTTTCGCCATCTTCGCCTCGGGACGAGCCTGGGAACAGATAAGAAATACCATCTGCTATTCCAACCTCAATGTTAAGATTGTAGCTACGCACGCAGGTATTTCCGTTGGTGCTGATGGTTCCTCCCACCAATGCATTGAGGATATCTCCCTGATGAGAACGATTGCCAATATGACCGTTATCGTTCCCTGCGATGCAGTGGAGACGGGGAAAGCAGTGATGACTGCGGCTGCCATGAAAGGGCCAGTTTATATTCGCCTGGGAAGGGCCAAGGTGCCGATAATTTTGAATGAGGATGAAGACTTCGAGATAGGAAAGGGAAAGGTTCTAATTGACGGCAGCGATGCTACTATCATTGCCTGTGGGATTATGGTGGAGAAAGCCTTAGAGGCAGCACAGAAACTGAGGGTCAGAGGAGGGACCAACTGCCGGGTAATCAATATTTCTACTATTAAGCCAATTGATGAGCAGCTTATCATTAAGGCGGCCCGGGAGACAAGGGCTATCGTCACCGCTGAAGAGCATATGTCTAAAGGCGGGCTGGGAAGTGCGGTAGCCGAGGTAATTGTGGAGAATGAACCAGTGCCCATGAGGATGATAGCCATCAAAGACCGTTTTGGAGAATCAGGAGACCCCGGGGAACTGTTCAGAGAATTCGGTCTGACCGAAGATGATATCATAAAAGCGGTAGAGGAAGTTGTCAAGAAATAAAGCAACTGTTGGAATTACTATGGGTGATCCGGCGGGAGTGGGGCCGGAGATTGCCGTCAAGGCACTTTCTGACGAGGAATTCTACCAGGTTTCGGTTCCGGTGGTGATTGGTGAAGAGACAGTCCTGAGAAGAGCTGTCAATCTCATAAACAAAAATGATCTGGAGATTAATTGCGTTAAGGAAATAGGAGAAGCTAAAGGTGAATACGGGACGATTGATCTCCTGAATTTAGATAACATTGAAGCGGACTCTGTTAACTTCGGTCAGGTGGATGAGGAATGTGGCCGGGCCGCCATAGAGTATATTAAAAGAGCAGTTGCCTTAGCGCAAGACGATGAGATTCAAGCCATAGTTACCGGTCCCATTCACAAGGAAGCTATAGTTAGAGCTGGCTTCAATTATCCTGGGCATACCGAGCTTCTGGCTGAGCTCTGCGGCAGCAAAGACTACGCTTTAATGCTTGTTGACGAGGATTTCCGTATAGCTCATGTCTCCTGCCACCTTTCTCTGAAGCGGGCCTGCGAAGAAGTAAGACGGGATAGAATATTGACGGTGATCAGGTTGGGCAATGAAGCGGTGAAGAGGCTGGGAATAGAGAACCCAAAGATTGCCGTAGCTGGATTGAATCCTCATGCCGGCGAAGGAGGACTATTTGGTCGGGAGGAGATAGAGGAGATAACTCCAGCCATTCAGTTAGCCAGGAAAGAAGGAATTGTAGCTGAAGGTCCCATTCCGCCAGACACCATCTTCTCTAAAACCCGAGGGGGTCAATATGACCTGGCCGTAGCCATGTACCACGACCAGGGACACATTGCCATGAAAGTGGCCGGATTCATCTATGATAAGGAAGGTGGTGAGAGGTGGACTTCCATCAGTGGAGTAAACGTTACTTTAGGCCTACCCATCATCCGCACTTCAGTTGACCATGGAGTGGCCTTCGATCAGGCAGGAAAGGGGACAGCCAATCCCCAAAGTCTTAAACAAGCCATAAGGTTAGCTCTGCAATTAAATTCAGTTTCGCCATAGCCGTTCGCTCACGGCTAATGGTGCAACTTCCCTTTGGTTAGCAGTAAGCCAATTATGGTTTTACTGTCCTTTATTCTTCCTTCTTTGATCATCCTTAAGGCTTTCTCGAACTCCAGGGTGATCGGTTCCAGGAATTCGTCCTTCTCTAATTTCTGTTCTGTCTTCTCTAAGTCAGTGGCTAAGAAAATGTGGATGATTTCGGCGCTGAACCCGGGCGAGGGATAATAGGAAATAAGTTTCTCGAGTTTCCCCGCTCGGTAGCCAATCTCCTCTTCTAATTCTCTTTCCATGCATCTTCTTGGCTCTTCACCGGGCTCCAACTTCCCAGCCGGAATTTCGTAAATAGCCTCTTCTACTGGTTTGCGGAACTGTCGGACGAGAATTACTTTTCGGCCTCCTTCGGACAAGAGGGGAACGGCGGCCACTGCTCCCGGATGCTCGACGATCTCCCGGGTGGTCCTCTTACCATCGGGGAGAATAACTTCATCTATTCTAAGGGTGAGGATTCTGCCCCTATGAATCAGCTTTGACTTAACCGTCTTCTCTTCCATCATTATTTTAATTCAATTCAGTGGAGCTGGCGGGAGTCGAACCCGCGACCTTCTGACTGCCAGTCAGATGTGCTCCCAACTGCACCACAGCCCCAGATATTTTATTCTCTCCCATTTTTTGATTTTAACACCAAGAAGAACATTTATTTTTTACCAGCATAAATTGCAATCAGCTGGGTAAACTCGCCTTCTTTAATATTGTAGTCTAGTTTATCAACAATGGAATTCATTATAAATATGCCCATGCCCCTTGTTGTGTCAATGCTAAAATTTCCTTTGGATAAATTTTTATGATGTTCAATAGTTTCCTCTCTTAAGGTTCCATAAAAGTCCGTGACAATTATAGCTATTTTTTCAGAATCA
>JAGMAN010000062.1 GCA_023130215.1 bacterium | reverse complement strand
ATTGAGTCCTTTTGACCCTCATCCAAGTTTGTTGGTTGCAGGAACTCCTTCAGTTCTTCTCTAAGCGGAACAATTGAAAAAGAGTCCTCATCGCCAAATTGTTTCACACCTTCCTCCAATTCTTTTATTTCAGCATCTAAGCTTAAATAATCTTCTAAAGCTTTTTGGTCCTCATCATAAAGTGGGTCATAAACATTCTTGTAAGATCTGCGTTCTTTCTTCCACAACCGGCAAATCTTTTTAATGACTTCGCCTCTCTCGCTTTCATTTGGAAAAGAAAATTTATCTGCCAGGATCTTTTGTAGATTAAAGACTTCATCTATTACTTCCAAAACAGGAAAGATGTTTTGTTGAATGTAAAATTTACCATCTATTTCTGCGCCAATTTTATCAACTATTTCTTTTGACCTACCAGTATTTAATACTCTTAAGATATGTTCTTTAAATTCTTCTTCTGAGTTTAATTTTAAATGCTGCCAGAGCTTTTTGGTCTCTTTTTCCATTTTAAAGAATTAAACGGACCTGCATTTGCCCCGTAAGAGGATTTATCTACGGTTCAAAATAAGCGCTTCGCACATTATTTTATAACGTATTGGAAACTTTCAGTTTCCTATACTATGATATTATCCTTGCAATGAGTATACCATATACAATACACTAATTTCAATAAAAATGTTTTTTGTGTTTTTTGTGTTGTTTTTTTGTGCTCTTTTGCCCACCCTTTTGTTTTTTTCGTCTTGTCTCGGACGTTTGATTGTGGTATAGTTTCATTGGAGGGGAATAGTGAAGATAAGTATAATTGGTAGTGGGAATGTGGGGGCGACGGCTGCGTTCTTTTTAGCTGAGAAGGAATTGGGAGAGATAGTCCTAATAGATATCGTTGAAGGTCTTCCTCAAGGTAAGGCCCTGGATATGATGCAGTCTGCCCCTTTAAGGGGAATGGATACTAATATCGTCGGTTCCAATGACTATCAGGATACAGCTAATTCTGAGATTGTGGTGGTAACCGCTGGCCTGGCGCGCAAGCCGGGGATGAGCCGTTTGGATTTACTGAAGGAGAATGCTAGGATTGTTAAGTCTATTATTGAATCCGTTGTCCAATATAATCCTGAGACAAAGATAATGATGGTCACCAATCCTCTGGATGCTATGACCTATCTGGCCTTAAAGGTAAGTGGTTTCCAGCGGGAGAGAGTATTCGGTATGGGAGGAGTGCTGGATTCAGCTCGGTTCAGATATTTCTTAGCCAGGGAGTTGGGCGTTTCAGTTAAAGATGCTTCTGCTCTGGTCATCGGTGTGCACGGTGAGGGGATGCTTCCCCTGCCGGGGCATTCTGCTGCAAACGGTAAACCAATTACAGAGATTATGTCAAAGGAAAAAATAGATAAGCTCATAGAACAGACCCGGGGTGCTGGAGCGGAAATTGTCTCCCTGCTTAAGAGGGGAAGTGCTTATTTCGCTCCGGCCGCTTCAGTGGCCGAGATGGTAGAGGCAGTGGTTAAGGATAAAAAGGTAGTGCTACCTTGCAGTGTCTATCTCCAGGGCGAGTATGGCCTCAGCGATATCTGCCTTGGCACTGCCGTAAGATTGGGGAAGAAGGGCGTAGAAGAGGTCATTGAATTAGAACTAACATCCGAAGAGAAAGACTTTCTAAATAAATCTGCCGCTCAACTTAAGGAGAACCTTAAGAATCTTGACTCTTATCTAAGTGACCAGGTCTAAAGACAATTGCTGGTGACCTCTTGTGCTGAGAGGACTTGATTAGTGCCTCCACCTTAGCTATAAGATCTCCCGGGAGTGATTCTCTGTTGTGGGATTCTATGGCCACGATGGCTTTATCTAAGTTAGCGTAACTGATTCCTATCTCTCCCTCATCTGTCTGCCCTTCCCACAGTCCAGCGCTCGGGGTCCTCTTTATTATCTCATCTTGAACGCCCAGCTCCTTAGCTAACCCTCGGACCTCTTTTTTGAGGAGACTACCTAACGGCAGAATATCAACTCCTTCATCCCCGCGTTTGGTGAAGTAGCCAATGGTCATCTCGCTTCTGTTGCCTGAGCCAGTCACTAAGTAGTTGAGTTTGTTGGCAAAGTAATAAAGGGTAGCCATCCTCAACCTCGGCATCAGGTTACCTTTAGCTATTCTGTCAGCGGAGGGGAGGATCTGAAGAAAACCTTCGTAGATAGAATCCAGAACCACACGCTCAGTCTTAATGCCGAATTTCTCAGCCACTAAACGAGCATACTTCTCATCCTCAGGGTGGCTGTGGCAGGGTAGGATAAGGCCAAGGGCATTATCCCCCAAGGCTTTCTTGCAAAGGACAGCCAGAAGGGAGGAATCCAGCCCACCGCTTATCCCGAATACGGCCCCTCTCTTCCCCGCCTCTTTAACTTTCTCTTTAATCCAATTAACTATTTCTTCTGGGAGTCTCAATGTCTCTATGCCCCTCTACAGGTAAATTTACTATAATCAACTGCCCCTGTCAATTAAATAAGTTGTCGGCTTGAGGACATTTATGTTAATATGTTAACAAATGAAGATTGCTTATCTGGGCAATATCTATGTGCGGGTCATTCTTTACCTTCTCTTCATAACCATTTTCTACGGCTATATCTCCTCTCAGAAGGTGATTCGACTTCCCAGATTTACTCTCCTTGGGACGCCAGCCGATTTTGGTCTCAAATATGAACCTGCAGAATTCCTGAGCACTGATGATCTGAAACTAAGAGGCTGGTTTATTCCCACCTCTCAGTCCCGGGGAACAGTCATTCTCTGCCATGGCTATGGAACAAATCAAAGTGACCTACTCGGGTTTGTCCATTTCCTTCACGAAGGCGGATATAATACTTTTCTCTTTGACTTTCGAGCCCATGGGGAAAGTGAGGGAAGAGATATATCTCTGGGTTACCATGAGAAGAAGGACTTAATGGGAGCTATCAATTATTTAAAGGGAAGGGATGATATTGATTCGAAGAAGATAGGAGTAATGGGATTCTCCATGGGAGGAGCAGTAGCCATCCTGGCCGCGGCAGAGACTGAAGATATAAAGGCAGTGGTGGCCGATGGGAGTTTTGCTTCCTTCCGGGAGACCGTTACCCATCATCTGAAACTCTTGCATAAGGCTCCCAGAATACCATTTGCCCTCATTACTATCTGGTTCTGTGAGAGGAGATTGGGATT
>JAGMAN010000061.1 GCA_023130215.1 bacterium | reverse complement strand
CTGTGGCTGGTTCACGGTGCCAGCCACATGGAAGCACATGCTCTATACCCGGAAGAATACCAGAATCGCATTCTCACCTTCTTTAACCGATACCTCTAATACAAGAATATTAATTGACAAATTTCTTAATATGGTATAGGATAAAAACAGTGGCAAACCATATTACTGGCTGGACGAACCAATGTTTACTTCCTACGGCTGACGGATAAAATCGGTAAAGGGGACGGATGTTATTTTTTTATCCAGGATCATTTTCTCCCGGGACAGGTTAACGAGCAGCGCCCTGTCTATCATCTCGGGAAACAGCCTGCAAAAAGAAATCAGTCCTCTTGCCATCTGTTTGTTGGCCTTCGAGCTTGTCTTCACTTCCACAGGGAGTATCTTACCCCTGTCTTCTACTACGAAGTCCACTTCATCTCCATACGATGTCCGCCACCAGAAGATTCTTGGTATTCTTCCGCGATTGTAGAAACCTCTTATGATCTCACCGGCTACAACGGTCTCAAACAACTGTCCCGACATAGGTCCTCTGAATATCTGCTTTACATCGGTTATCCCCGTTAAATAACACAAAAGGCCCGTGTCCAGGAAGTATATCCTGGGGCTTTTGACAATCCGCTTCCCCTTGTTGCGATAGAATGGCTTAATCAAAACGATTTGCCCGCTTGCTTCCAGTATTGAAATCCAGGCCTTAATAGTATTTACCGTAACGCCTAAATCCCTCGATATCCCGGAAAGATTCAGGGCCTGTCCGTTAAAAGCCGCCACAAACTGCAGGAATCTTTGAAAATCTCCCAGACTGCCTATCTGCCGAAGCTGTCTGACATCCCGCTCCAGATATGTCTGTAGGTAGCTTCCAAACCATACCTCAAGATCCATCCCTCTGCATAGGGCAACCTCGGGCAGCCCCCCGGTCAAAATTCTTTTTTTCAAGGCATTAATAGTCAACGCCGCCCTGCGGCCGAATTGCTCTCTGAAAGAAAAAGACAACAAGGTGAAGACCGCTATCCTGCCTGCCAGCGAGTCCCCCACCTCTGCCATCAGTGGAAACAATTGGGAACCAGTCAAGATAAACTGCCCGCAATCCTTCCTGTTTTTATCAATTAAAAGTTTGATGTAAGAAAAAATCTGCGGGGTATACTGAACTTCGTCAATAATAACCGGCGGCGGATAATTCTCAAAAAACAGCTCGGGCTCATCTGTCGCCATCAGCCGAATGTCCGGATTGTCCATTGAAACATACCTGTGGCTCCTGGAGAACAAATGCTTGACCAGAGTCGTCTTTCCGGACTGCCTGGGACCTGTAACAATGACCGAAGGGAATTGCCTTGAGGAAGTTTTCAGTACTTTTTCCATGTCTCTGTTGATATAGGCAGTAGGCATAGCTGTCCAGCTCCTTGCAAGTTTGCAGTTACAATGCAAATATACACTAAACCGTGTGACTTGTCAAGCGAAAACCTTTGAAAAACAAACTTTTTTTGGCCTCAGGACATTTGGCCATTTTCAGGCTGTCATAAGTAAAGATATATGTTGAATCCAATAGAAAAACTCAACCAGTGGCGATGAGGTCCAGTTTTCCCTTGAATCTATCAATGAGGTTCTGTTTTATCAGACGGTGTCCGGATTTTTCAAGGCGGGGGTCATCTTTCACTAAGGAGAGAGCTTCCTGACGAGCAACTTCCATCAGCTTCATATCGGAGACGATATTTCCAATTCTTAACTCCGGGAACCCCGACTGTTTGGTTCCGAAGAATTCTCCCGGACCGCGCAGTTCTAAATCCTCTTCAGCAACCCGGAATCCATCTGTTGTCTCGGTCATCACCTGGAGCCGCCTCCTTGCCTCCTCACTGGCTGCTTTTCCAATCATTATGCAGTAAGACTGATAATCTCCTCTGCCCACTCTTCCCCGCAGTTGGTGAAGCTGGGCCAGTCCAAATCTATCAGCCTCTTCAATGAGCATGATGGAGGCATTGGGGACATCTATTCCCACTTCTATGACAGTGGTGGAGACTAAGATGTCAATCTCCCTTGCGTTAAATGACTGCATCACCCTTTCCTTCTCCTCACCCTTCATCCTTCCATGCAGTAGCCCTATTCTGAGATGAGGGAAAACAGATTTGCGGAAATGCTCAGCCATCTGGGTAGCCGCTTTTACCTCCAGTTTCTCTCCCCGCTCGCTGTCAATCAAGGGGCAGACGATATAAGCTTGCCTTCCTTCTTTAATCTGCTCTTCGATGAACTTATACACTCCTGAGCGGTTTCTCTCCTCAGCCCAATAAGTGGCTACCGGTCTTCGGCCCGGAGGAAGTTCGTCTATGGTAGAGATATCTAAATCTCCATAGACAGTGAGGGCCAGGGTGCGGGGAATGGGAGTGGCGGTCATAACCAGGACATCTGGCTGGAGGCCCTTACGCCTTAAGGTGGCCCGCTGCCTGACTCCAAACCGGTGCTGTTCGTCAATAATTATTAAACCAAGTTTTGAGAACTTAACCTTTTCCTGAATGAGAGCATGGGTGCCAACGATAATGTCTGACTGCCCCGATTCTATCTCTTCCTTTGCCTGTGCCTTCATCTTGGGGCCGGTACTTCTGATTAGGAGGGTGACCTTTATCCCCGGGGGAAGAAGCCATCTCTGCAGGGTGAGGAAGTGTTGCCCGGCTAATATCTCAGTGGGAACCATGAGAGCGGCTTGAAACCCTCCTTCCACCGCCCGAAGCAGTGCCGATATAGCCACCACCGTTTTTCCTGACCCGACATCCCCTTGAAGGAGGCGGTTCATGGGGGCCTCTCTTTCCATATCAGCTCGGACTTCCTCAATAACTTTCTCCTGAGCGGAAGTTAACAGGAAGGGTAAATATTCTTTAACTTTCTGGAAGAGTTCCCCCTTGGCCCGATGCCTGATCCCTCTACCGGCGGTCTTTCGCCTCTTGCTCAGGGCCAATCCTAACTGAAGGAGAAGAAATTCATCAAAGACAAGGCGCCGTCGGGCTCCTTCCTTGTCTTCCTCACTTTCGGGAAAATGGATGCTACTGATAGCACTTGACAGATTGATTAAGGAGTATTGCTTTTTAAGTTGCGAGGACAGCATATCAGGAAATTGACCTGCATATTCGCTAACCGCTTTCTTTATAAGAGAGCGAAGCCACCTTTGAGTCAATCTTTCAGTGAGGGAATAGATAGGAACGATGCGGCCGGTATGGATAAGGTCCTCTTCGTCGCCGGCAAGGACCTCGTAAGCTGGATTAATTAGTTGAAGCTCTCTGAACCTATCCACTCTTCCGCTTAAGACAACGGCGGCTCCCACTGGAAAGGATTTTTTAAGATATGATTGATTAAACCAGACGGCATAAATAATTCCCGTCCCATCATCAACTGCTACCTTGAGGATTTCCAGTCGACGACGACGTTTCTCTACTCCTGAAGTTAAGACTTCCCCCTTTATCGTCTCTACTGTCCCCGTTTGAACCTGGCTAATGGGCTTCAGATGGCTTCGGTCCTCATACCTGCGGGGGAAATAATAAAGCAGGTCGCTGAGGGTCTCTATGCCAATGCGGGAAAGTAC
>JAGMAN010000060.1 GCA_023130215.1 bacterium | reverse complement strand
CAGAGTTTGTATCCAAAGTGCATGAGATTTCAGAAAAACATAACATGTGGTTACCCAATTATGGCCATGCAGGAGATGGTAATGTTCACACCCATATTATGAAGGTGAGAGTAAAAGATGGGAAATTAGATGAAAGAGAGATAGAGGGATGGAAAGATAAATATCCGGTTGTCCGAGAGGAGCTTCATGAAGCGGCTAAAAGGTTTGGAGGAATGGTCTCTGGAGAACATGGCATAGGACTGGTAAAAATGGAATATCTACCTAAATTTATTGACTCAATACAAATTGAGCTGATGAGGAAGATAAAAGGGCTGTTCGATCCCAATAGTATATTGAATCCAGGCAAGATATTTTAGGAGCCATAACCGGGAGTACCGTGGTATTATTTGGTTGTCTCTGATATCTGATTGTTGTATATTAGAACCAGGTTTTAAGGTATTGAACTATACCTTGAACTGGACTCTGTTAGAGAGGAATGTCAAATGAGGAAAAAGAAATTAAAAATTCTTCTGTTTTTGCTACTGCTTTTCTTGATAGGCATAATTGTTTTAATGAACATTACCATCAGCGCTCCTAAACTGAGAGATATGGCTGTCGCCCAATTGGAAAAGGCGCTGGGACGTCAGGTGATCATAGAGGAGCTGAGGGTCAACCTCTGGAGAGGAATAGAAATAAGGGAACTATCCATTGAAAACCATAAAGATTTTCAGCCAGGACCCTTTGTCCAGGGAGAGAAACTCATCGTCAGGTACAAGTTATTGCCTCTTCTGCGCAGGAAGTTGGTTATAGGCGAAGTCTCCCTTATCAATCCCCGGGTACTCATTGAGCGTGATCAGGAAGGTGGTTGGAATTTCTCTGACCTCTTAGAAGGTAAGCCTCCCACTCCGAAAGCTCGGCCTTCAGCAAAGAAAATCTCCCTTCTGGTTTCCAGAATTATTATTACTGGCGGCAAAGTAAATCTTCTGGACAGGAAAATCTCCCATCCACCCACCAAGACCGGATTAGAGAATTTGGAGCTTATGGTTTCCGGCTTTTCCCTCACCTCTCCATTCCAATTCAATCTAACCGGAACTTTAGTGGGGGGAGAGGCGACAAAGCTCAGTTTGAAAGGGAGATTGAACCTACCATCTATTTCCAGCCTGGATGCCAGTCTCCTCATAAACAACATTGTCCTATCTCACTACGGACCCTACCTTCAGGAATATGTTCTTCTTGAAGACTTGACCGGCAAATCCAACCTGAACCTGAATTGCCGAATAGATAAGGAGAAACATTTAAATTTAACCGGGAAGATGGCCGTGGAAGGTGTGGGATTGAAATTTCTCGGTCAGCCTGGTGTCAAGAAACTACCCCTGGAGCGGTTAGATAACGTGGATGCCTCAATCGAAATTAACCTAATAGGCGAAATCAGTCACCCTTTAAAAATTTCTCAGTTAGAAGGTAGCCTTGATATTGATCAGGGAAAGGTGAAACTAACTTCAACACCTGAACCGATTGAATTTAATAACTTTGATACTCATCTGTCATTACTTGATAAGGAAGTGAAGTTAAGGGATATTAGATGCAATCTTTACCAGGGCAATCTGAAAGGGGAGGGCTACCTGAACTTCTCCAGGCTCGCCTACTCTTTTAAGTCTGATTTGAAGAATTTTGATGTGGGTAGTTTCCTGTCCTCAGTTGGTGCATCCAATGATATGATCTCTGGAAGGTTGGAGTGTCAGGCCTCTATTGAAGGCGATGGGTTCTCACCTGAGGCAGCCTCGGGCCGGGGAGAGCTGAAGATAAAGGAAGGAAAGCTCATCGGGATGCCCATCATGCGATTGCTGGCTATCCTGCTTGATGCGCCGTTTCTGGGGGAAATTGAGTTTGAGGAAATCTTCAGTGATTTTGCCATTGAGAATAAGATAGTTAAGACTGACAATGTCCGATTAATTAGCAAGGATGTTGATATATTTGCCAGGGGCTCATTTGACTTTGATACCAATCTCAACTACGAATTGACCATCAGATTTTCACCCGAGCTATCTGCTAAGTCTTTTCTCAAAGCGGAGTATCTTCAAGACGAGGAAGGACGGACGATAATAAGAGCGAAAGTAGGTGGCACGTTTGAACATCCCGAAACTGATATATTGAAAGCCCAGATAAAGCGGATAATAGAGAAGAAAATCAAGAAGGAATTTGAGAAAGGGATTGAGGATTTACTGAAGGGAATCTTCGAGTGATGATATCAGCAGCATCACTTAAATTTTGTTGACATGGGTTATTTGGTATGCTAAATTATAATTGTGGTAGATATAATGGGAAGCATAATCTCAAAGTCTCCGAAGGACGCTCAGCAAAAAAAGCCTTCTTGAAACTTCGAGATTACGCTATATTATGAACTTTTGACGGGTTGTGAATAAAAAGGAGGAGGTAAGTTATGAGAATTGCAAAGATGACAGTGCTGACAGTTTGCTTCTTTGTTCTTGCAATGTGTGTTTACGCAAAAGCAGGAGCAGAAGCGGAAGGTAATCTACGGTATTCCATCACAGTAGCAAGATTTGAGAACAGGTCTAATTGGACCGGACAGTTGGCAATAGGTGACACCTTTGGGGCCATCCTTACAGATTCGCTCAATCAGACAGGGCGCTTTATTGTCCTCGGTGAAAGTGATATGCGTGCCACAGCAATGGCTGAACAGGATTTTGGTGCAAGCGGAAGAGCTGCCGGAGGAAAGAAGACACCAAAGATCGGTTATATGACCCCGGCACAACTCATGGTGAAAGGGGAAATAACCCATTTCCAGGCTAGCACAACTGGAGGTGGCGGAGGCATCAGGATAAAGGGGTTCAAGGTGAAGGCAGGCAAAGACACGGCTGAAATCAATGCAGTGATATACGTAGTTGACTCAACTACCGGGCAGGTTTGTGCCTCAAAGAAGGTCGTTGGAAAAGCAAGCAAGAGTTCTCTGGGATTTGGTTTCGCAGATAAGGATTGGGGCACAGACCTGGGGGGCTTCAAGAAAACAAATGTTGGCAAAGCAATGGAAGCCGCTATTGACGAAGCTGTCAAATTTATTGTTGGGCAGCTTGATGACATTCAGTGGACCGGGTCAGTGGTGCTTGTCCGAAACGATAAAGTTTACATTAACCGCGGAGAAAGAGAAGGTGTCCGGAAGGGACAGGCGTTTGTAGTGGGCAATGTTGAAGAAATTAGAGACCCGGATACCGGGGAACTTCTGGATGAATCAATTGAGATAGTTGGAAAGATTGAAGTTGTTACTGTGAAGAAGAAACTATCCATCTGCTCAATGCTGGAGGGTGCTGATAAAATCAAGAAAGGTATGAAAATACACCTACCGTAGAATTTCTTCATAAGTAAAGGGGTGGTTTTCGGACTCTTGGCCGCTGCGTAAATCTTGCCCAGCGGCTTTTTTTGATACTGTTGATATTTTATTATGAAACTGCGATATATTAGTCAACGGCGCCAGCTGATAAAATCATTTTACACCGGCATCGGTAAAACAGCGGTCATTTTCCCATCAGCATTTCTGGCAGCTGTCGGGTCGGGATTGATAGCTCTCGGAATAGTTTTTTACATGCGAGATGTTTTTAATGCATCTGCAAGCCAGATTGGATTGCTGGCGGCACTTTGGTCACTGTGTTATATTTCAGGCTGCATATTCCTGCGGCCGCTTTTTGACCACATCTTACCTCGCTACACGATGATAATAGCAACGTTTTGTATGTCTGTTCTTACTCTCTCAATACATTTTATTGGCTCAATCGTCTGGATCTATGTATTGTATGGCTTCTTCGGTTTCTCAACTTCACTTTTTTGGCCGCCTCTAATGGCATGGTTTTCACGGAAAATTGAGGGAGTTGAGCTGGGTAAGACAATCTCTAAATTTAATTTTTCCTGGAGCGCGGGATTAATCATCAGCCCTTTCCTGGCAGGATGGTTGAGTGAAAGAGCTGCGGAACTGCCGCTTTATTTCGGCAGTTCACTTTTTCTTTTAACCAGTTTCATGATTGTTGGGGCAATTCTTGTGCTCCCCGGCATCCGGAAGGACAGAGACACCGAACTGTCAGTTAGAACCCAGAACCGTGAAAACGGTAAAGATACACCACTTCGTTATCCTGCCTGGGTCAGTCTTTATACTACTTATGTTGTGATGGGAGTAATCCTCATTATTTTCCCGGTTTATGCCAGAGATAATTTGTCCATGAGCAAAAGTATCATTGGGCTACTGCTCCTGTCACGTGCGCTTTTTATGACGATTGGTTTTGTCATCTTAGGGAGAATAACCTTCTGGCATTTCAAAAGTTCACTGATGCTTTTAGGGCAGGTATGTCTTGCCATTTCATTAATTTTTATGACCTACGTTCGTTCACCTTTATTGTTAGGACCTGTTCTTGCTTTTATAGGATTGTTGATGGCTTTAAGTTATTCCAATAGCCTCTTCCATGGTGTATCCGGCAGTACGAATAGAGCAAAAAGGATGGCTATACATGAGTCTGTCCTATCTGCCGGTTTTATCAGTGGTACCTCTATTGGGGGAGTACTCTATCAGAGATATTCAATGTCCACTGTATACTGGTTTTGTTTAAGCCTGGTGCTGGTTGGAGTAATTATACAAGCCGGGCTCTCTCTTAAAAAAGAATAGACACATCCTAAAAAATGAGATGTCCACCAAAAATTAAAATTAGACTTAAACAGAATAGATTGACATCGTTCTCAACTGTGATACAATTGTTCCCAGAAGGAGAACACTATTTAATTGAGTTTTGGGGTGAATTTAGCAAGTTATGAAGGAAATGATGACCCAGATAGCTGAAGCCCGGAGGGGCAATATAACTAAAGAGATGAAAGAAGTAGCCCGGAAGGAGGGGGTAGGGGAGGAATTCATTCAGAAGGGGTTGGCTGAGGGCACCATAGTCATTCCTGCAAATGTTAATCGGCACTCTTTAAAAGTATGTGGGATAGGAAAAGGGTTGAGGACTAAGGTCAATGCCAATATTGGCACTTCTCAGGACGAAACTATTTTAGAGGGGGAACTGCAGAAGATGAAGGCCGCCGTAGAAGCAGGAGCTGATACCCTCATGGACCTGAGCACCGATGGTGATTTAGATGAGATAAGGAGAGGAATTCTTAAAGAATGCAGTCTTCCCCTGGGCACTGTTCCCATCTACCAGGCTGCCATAGAAGCGGCTAAGAATAAGAAAGGCATTATCAATATGGAGGAGGATGATATATTCTCGGCTATTGAAAGACAGGCTGAAGATGGAGTGGACTTCGTCACCCTTCATTGTGGGGTGACCCTGGAGACCTTAGAACGTCTGAGAAGAGAAGGAAGGGTTACTGATGTCATCAGTCGAGGAGGAGCTTTTCTGGTCACCTGGATGGTTCACAATGAACAGGAGAACCCACTCTATGAAAAATACGACCGCATTTTAGAGATAGCCAAGAAATATGATGTAACTCTCAGCTTAGGTGATGGAATGAGACCAGGCTCAATTGCTGATTCTACCGATAGAACTCAGGTTCAGGAACTCATCCTCTTGGGAGAATTAGCCCAGAGGGCCTGGGATGAGGGCGTCCAGGCAATGATTGAGGGACCAGGCCATATTCCTTTGAATGAGATAGAGGCTAATGTCATCTTAGAGAAGAAGCTCTGCCGGGAAGCTCCTTTTTATGTCTTAGGCCCCCTGGTTACTGATATTGCTCCGGGTTACGACCACATTACGGCCGCTATTGGAGGAGCCATAGCCGCAGGTGCCGGAGCTGATTTCCTCTGTTATGTCACTCCTTCCGAGCATCTCAGGCTTCCAACAGTTGAGGATGTCAGGGAGGGAGTAATTGCCACTCGCATTGCGGCTCATGCGGCTGATATAGCCAAGGGGATAAAGGGAGCCTCAGACTGGGACCTTAAGGTTTCGCGGCTTCGAAAGGAACGAAAGTGGGAAGAGCAGATGAAGTTAGTCCTTGACCCAGCGAGGGCGAGAAAGTATCGCCAGGAAAGTAAACCTGAGATGAGCGATGTCTGCACCATGTGCGGCCAATACTGCGCTCTGAAAGTAGTAAATGAATTTTTTAAAAAATGAGTATCTTAGTTGTCGGTTCAGTAGCCCTGGACACCGTGGAGACTCCTTTTGGTAAGGCAGAGGAAGTATTAGGTGGCTCGGCTACCTATTTTGCTTACTCAGCCAGCTACTTCTCCCGGGTAAACTTAGTGGGGATAGTGGGGGCTGATTTCCCATCGGAGCATCTGGAACTCTTAAAGAGCCGCGGAGTAGATCTGAGAGGGTTGGAGAGGAAGGCGGGCAAGACCTTCCGATGGAAGGCCCGTTATGGCGAAGACCCTAATGAGAGGGAGACTCTTTCATTATGTTTAAATGTCTTCCAGGATTTCCATCCTCAGCTTTTAGAGGATTATCGTAGCTCTGAATATGTCTTCTTAGCCAATATAGATCCGCAGTTACATTTAGAGATTTTAGAGCAGGTTAGCGGTTCAAAGTTGATTGCCTGCGATACTATGAATATCTGGATAGAGACTAAGAAAGAGATACTTTTAGGAACACTGGGCAAGGTAGACATTCTTATCCTCAATGACTCTGAGGCCAGGATGTTAACCGGGGAGATGAATTTAGTCAGAGCAGGTAAAAGCATTCTCACCTTAGGACCGAAGATAGCCGTCATCAAGAAAGGTGAACACGGGGCACTGCTTTTTTCTGAAGGCAGCTATTTCACCGCTCCTGCTTATCCTGTAGAGTCCATCTACGACCCTACCGGAGCGGGAGACAGCTTTGCCGGTGGTTTCCTTGGCTATTTAGCTAAAAGTGGGAATGAAGAGGAGGAGAATCTAAGAAAGGCCGTCGTTTACGGCTCCGTCATGGCTTCCTATACAGTGGAGGGATTTAGCTTCAACCGCCTGAAATCACTTACTAAGGCTGACATAGAGGAAAGATATCAGGAATTTAAGAAACTAACTGAATTTTAGGTTGTTGCGGGCATAATTCAGTGGTAGAATACAAGCTTCCCAAGCTTGGTACGAGGGTTCGATTCCCTTTGCCCGCTTTAAGAAAATCAAAATGCAAAAATCAAAATGACAATAGTTGATGCACAAAAGAAAATGAATCATAAAAGATTATTGAATAAGAAATTCTGTACCTTTATGCCTCAGTGTCTATGTGCCTGTTCTCTGGCAATATTTCTTGTGTTTCTGATGGGAAGCTGTACCCTTAAGGTAGCTGAAGCTCCTGGAGTCTATCACCAGGTAAAGAAAGGACAGTATCTCTGGAGGATAGCCAAGATTTATGGAGTGGACATGAAGGTCATTATGAGAGCAAACCGCCTCTCCGACCCTAACAAGCTGCGAGTTGGCCAGTATCTCTTCATTCCTAAGGCTAAGGCGGTTTTGACAGTTGAGACTCATAAGTCTCCCATTTCCTTAAAGAAAGGCTCATTTACCTGGCCTGTAGATTCCAGAAGGATAACCTCCCATTACGGGACGAGGAAGGGGAGGCAACATAAGGGGATTGATATCGTTGCTCCTACCGGAACCAGGGTTGTTGCCGCGGCTAGTGGGATGGTTGTCTACTCCGGGGTACTGGGTGGATACGGAAATCTTATTATTATTGACCATGAGAATGGTTATTCTACAGTCTATGCCCACAATTCAAAGAATTTAGTTAAGGAGGGAGATAGGGTAAAAAGGGGCCAGAGAATTGGTCAGGTGGGTAGCACCGGACGTTCCACCGGGCCCCATCTCCATTTCGAGGTAAGGAAGGGACATCAGGCAGTGAATCCACTGGGCTACTTACCATAAAGTGCCAATGGACAAATTTCAGTGTCAGGCGTGAGCATTCCAGTCATAAAAGTTGAGGGGAGAACTGTTCCAGAGGTTTGGGAGAAAGCCGTCCTGGCTACCTGGGAAAAGGGGCTTGCTATCCGGACTGAATACGATCGGGAAGGAGACCCTCCAAGTCGTGACTGCACTATGATTATGGTTATCCAGGAGCCAATGGCCGAGCCGAGAATCCACCGGGCTTTCCCGGGAGGATTGGAAGACCTGGAAGTTTATCGGCAGGAAGTTATAAATGGAGTGCATGACCACTGGATTAAGCCGGACGAGGGGAAATGGACTTATACCTATCATCAGAGATTGTTTAAATATGAGATGGAAGGAAAGAAAATAGACCAGATTAACTACATTATTGATAAGTTAGCTAAGATTCCTTACTCTCGCCGGGCTCAGGCTATTACCTGGAATGTGCAGAGCGACCCTCCTGCTTCAGACCCTCCTTGTCTCCAGCGTCTCTTCTTCCGTATCTCCCGTAGAGCAGATGGCAAAGCTATTCTCAATATGAATAGTCACTGGCGTTCCAGGGATGGTTATAAGGCCGCTTTTATGAACCTATTTGTCTTTACTGACATGCAGAGGATATTGGCAGAAAAGTTGGGAGAGAAACTAAGAGAAGAGGTCCTGGTCGGACGCCATGTGGATATAACAGATAGTTTCCACATTTATGGCTCGTATTACCAGGAATTCAAAAAATTTTTAGAGACACTAAAGAAGCGAAGTTTCCGGGAGAGAACCTGGACAACTCAGTCTGCCGAGCCCTTCTTTGAGGAAGGAAGAAGGAGACTGGCTAAAGAAAACATTCCATGAAGAGAATCTGGGCTCCCTGGAGGATGGGATATATCATGGCTATAGGGAAGCGCTCAGGCTGTTTTTTCTGCGAAAACTGGAAGGACACCAAAGATAGAGAAAACTATGTCCTGTCCAGGGGGAAAAGCTGTTTTATCGTCCTGAATATCTATCCGTATAACAATGGACATCTGATGGTCGTTCCGGCAAGACACGTGTCCAGCATGGAGGGATTAGAGGAGAAGGAGCTCTTAGAGTTGATGGTTCTGACCAGGAAAGCAATAAAGCTCCTAAAAGAAGCACTACATCCTCATGGATTTAATATTGGGATGAATTTAGGAGAGGCAGCGGGGGCTGGGGTGAAGGACCACCTTCACCTTCACATCGTGCCCCGATGGACGGAGGACACCAATTTCATGCCTGTAATCTCGGAGACGAAGGTGATTCCTGAGCTTCTGAGGGACACTTATCAGAAATTAGTGGCCGCGTCCAGGGCCGCGGGAGAGGAACATAAAATCTTTGACAGGTTTTAATGGTTGTGGTAAAATCAATATGTAAAGGAGGTAAGGAGAAATGATCAGAAAAAGCGCAACTATAAAACTATTTCTCATCAGCCTGGGAGCAATCATCGTTGTCCTTAAAGTAGTAGGAAGTTGGGAAGAGCAGATAGAGGCCCTGTCCTCGTCTTTAGAGGAGAAAGAAGGCCAGTTAATCAAAGTCACCCGGGAAAAAGATGCCCTGGAGAAAGAGAACGAGTGTCAAAAAGTTGCCTTCCAGGAAGAGCTAAAGCAAGAGAAGAAGTTAAGGAATGAACTCCGGGAGAGCCTCAACCGAATAGCAGCTTCCCTGAAAAAAGACTTAGAGAAGGAGAGGAAAGAAAGAGCCACCCTGGAGGAAGAATTCAAAAAGTTAAAGACAGCCAAAAATTTTTATGAGAAGGAATATAAAGGGATAGAGCAGAAATGGTTAGCCCTGAGGAAGATGGTGGAAGAAGCTGCCCCTGAAGTGAAGGGACAAATTGAAGTTCCTGGAGAAGCAATTTCTGCCTTACCATCCAGGGAGATTGGAGGAAAACTTTCCTATGTCTATAGTCCTTTTCTGAGCATTGAACTGGAGAAGGGAGCAGCCGGTGATGTTAAACCAACTATCTTAGTCTATAGAGGTGAGAAATTAATTAAGGAAGTGAAAGCGAAGCAGATCCATTATATGACCATGGTGGCCAGGGTTGCCGAGGCAACCTCTTTGAAAGGAATTAAGGAAAATGACCAGGTGAAGCTGAACTTGTTGCCGGGAGTGAGCCATCTCTTGGAATCTGAGAAGTTGAGCGGAAAGATATGGGCTGTTCAGAGTCCAAGCTTTCTAACGGTGGCTCTGGGAAAGGAAGCAGGCTCTACCATTTCTCCCTTTCTCTCTGTCTATAGAGATGGCAGATTGGTGAAGGAGATGAAACTGAGCAGAATTGAGCCGGTGACTATTGTGGTGGAAGTAGCTGATAAGATGACCATCAAAGGGATCAGGGAGAATGATCGAGTAGAGGTAATTGAGAGAGGAGGGGAAAATGGCTGAGGAACCTTATCTGAGCCGGGAAGATGTACTGAAACTCTTAAAGGTTGACCAGGCTAAACTAAATGATTTGATTAAACAAGGTAAACTTGAACCAACCGGTGAGGGCGATCTGGCCAAATTTAAGGAAGATGATGTCGTTAATTATATGACTGAAGAATCCCCCGGAATGAAGGAGGAAACTGCGCCTGGGGTAAAGGAGGAAAAAGCAGAGGAAAAGTCTGAGGCAGTTACTGAAGAGCCGCCCTTTCTTGCTACCCCTGAGGAAGAGAAGCCATCAGAAGAGGGAAAGACGTTACCCTTGGGGGAGGAGAAGCCAATCCGCATAGAGCCTAAGGAGGCAAGACCGTCTCCTTTTCCTCCAAAGGAGGAGGAGACAGTGGAAATGCCCGGAATTAAGGAGGAGGAAGTTCGTCCAGAGGCGGAGGTGAAGGAGGAGCCCTCTATTCCTCCTGCCAGACCAGCCAGGGCCGAAGTTGCCCTGCCAGTAACAAAGAAGAAGGCCGGTCCATTTTTCAGTTTTCTCTTTATTCTCTCACTGCTTCTTATCCTGTCTGCTATTGGTATCCTCCTCCTGCCCATTTTAGAGGTTCCCATTCCTGCGTTCCTGAAGCCTGCCCTCCGGTTTGCCAACAGAATTTTTTAACCTGCTACCATGCTGACTAGAAGCCAACTCCAGAAACAAGAGGAGAGGATTCTTGCCCCTTACGCTATGAAGAGCAAGGATAGCCGGGGGAGGGTTCATCCGGAAGAGGAGCATCACTATCGTTCTCTCTTCCAGAGAGATAGGGATAG
>JAGMAN010000006.1 GCA_023130215.1 bacterium | reverse complement strand
AATAAACTCTTTTTACTCAATCCCGGAGAAGGAATCTTGCCTTTGCGGGAGTGGCCTTTAGAGAATTTTGTCATTTTATCTAAATGGCTCCTGGAAGATGCCAATAACTATATAATCCTGGCAGGCACCGAAAGTGGCTTTAAAAAAGCTGAGCGGCTTTGTGCCGACGTTCGCAGTAAAAGGTGCTTGAATTTAGTCGGTCAAACAAGTTTACCCGAACTCTTAGCACTTTTCAACATGGCAGATGCTTTAATCTGTAATGATTGTGGTTTAGCTCACTTAGCTTCTCTTGCCTCAACAAAAAAATTTATTATTTTTGGGCCAGAGACTCCAACCGTTTTTAGCCCCTTAGGAGAAGATAAATGGATAATCTACTCGGGATTACCATGCTCTCCCTGTTTATCTGCCCTGAACAATAGAGACTCAGCCTGCAAGGACAACTTATGCCTAAAAATAATCAAGCCCGACGATGTCTATGAGTTGATTGGAAGAAATGTGTGAGCATCTATTCATTTCATTCTACTTGCATAATTGAAATAATAAAAATAGTTTTGCCATTGCCTATCTGTTGAATGGTATACATTATCATATAAAAAATAATCAACGAGCATTTCCCGTACACGCATAAGCTCTTTTAAGCGTTTAATATTTTTTTTGTCAGAGGCAGTAAGATCAATGAGCTCCAACGCTCGCTCAAATGCCAGCATAAAATATTTAGAATTATTTTTATTTTTCCATTTCAAAGCTCTTTCAACCTCACTCCCTATGTTTGCAAGTTGAGCAACTAAAGACAACTTTTGCCATTGCCCCTGTGCCAATTGTTTATGCTGACAATTCACTTTTCCACCAATTTGTTAATTATTGTAATAATTCTTTCACGAATTTTTGGATTGTCAATATCACGGCTGAGATTACCATATGAAGGTCGCAGATTTATCATTGAGTCAAATTCAATAAAATCTTCGTTAGCCAATTCCGGGTATAAATTGATACCCCAGAGGTCTTTTTGTTCAGAACCATTTTCCAAAAGCAATGCTTCCTCATCAGAATGGAGTTCAGCATCTACAGCCATTATTTCTTTTTCAATATCAACTACAGCCTTAACAAGATTGCCGAACACCCTTTCTGCCATTTGCACTAATTCATTAATAGAGATTTTATCTTTTATGATTTTCATCTTGCTTTGTCAATATGTGTTTTAACATAGAAAAGTAGCTTTGGCAAGGATTTTAAAGAAAAATTGGGGCTTAGGCGAGGGCATCCTTGAGCAATTTGCTCTGGCGCTGGTATGCCTGGCGGGGATTTCGCGGGTCTTTCATAAGAGAAATTTCTTGGGTAATAATTCGAGCAAGATAAAAGAGATATACTCCACGGTCCTTCATAGCTCGTTGATGAAGTGGATGGTCACGGTTGACGGTAAGTGTCACTATTATTCTTCATATTTCCTCAGTATGCACTCCTTAAAAAAGCGATCTCTAATTTCATATTCTCCGCGGCGGATTCTCTCGATCAAACCCATTGCTTCTAAAGAAGTTAAGATGCGATTTATATTCTGTCTGCCTAGCTTCCCTAAGTTGTATGGGGACATGCCCTTAGCTATAGCAGAGATTATCTCTGTATGATTTTTTTTCTCCATTAAGCTGAGCCAGATATTATCAAAACCAGATTTTTCTTTCAAAAGAACTTCTTCGAAACAGGAGAAAATGTCTTTTTCTTCAATCCTGTTTTTTTCTCCCTTCACTGAAAAATAAATTAACTGACATAGAAGCTGCGTATAGTAAGGGTGGCACTGACTTTTTTTCAATATGTTATCAATAAGGTAATTTTCTATAGAAATCCCTAAGCGAGCATAGGTCTCCTTTATATATTTTTTGAACTCGTCAACAGGCACGGCTTTGATGGGTATAATTCTACCAAAGCGATAAAAGGCCTCAGCCTTATTCAGAAATAAACGGGTCATAAGACTTTCCTGGCTACCAGAGAATATATAGGTTACATCGGTATGTCTCTGCAGTTTTGCTCTCATTTTCTTTAGAAGGTCACGGCCGTTCCACTTGAATAGATCTCCAAATTCGTCATATGAAAAAACCATCTTTTTCTTTTTTTTCTTTGCATATATTTGAGGGAAATCTAATGCTTCATCTAAGAGTCTCTCTTCATCAGCACCCTTATCGGCCAGGCTTAGAACCACCTCGTAAGTGTCTATGATCTTTTTTATTTCTATATTCTTAAGGGCAGTGATTAAATTGGTTTTAAGGTTCTTTATTATTCTCCGGATGGGAATCCTGTCGTTTTTTAGTGTCTCTTCAATTATATGTTCTGCCAAATCGGCCTTTGACGTCGTATTGAAGAGGTCTGTATCACCTATGAGATATTTTTCTCTTCTTAGACGGTCAAGTACCGAGAGAATTATTGAGGTTTTTCCAAATCTCCGCGGAGCTATCAGGATTACACTTTGCCCCCCTTTTACTAAATCTAACACTTGCTGAATCTCATTTTTTCTGCCAACGAGGTCTCTACCGCTTACTGGTTTGCCTGTTGGGAAATAGCTTAACATGGCTAAAGCCTCCTTTGTAAACCTTATCTATTTACCACAGTAAGTATTTACATCTTTGTAATCCTTTGCTATGTAATAATACCATGCATGAAAATAATGTCAAGTTTTTTTCTTGCAAAATTTTTCTTAGCAAAAATTGACAATTTTCACCGATGGCAGTAAAATAGAGCCGGTATGAAAAGGGTTGCGAAAAAGGTTGCTGTTCCTATTTTCATTTCTCTTATCCTCCTCCTGGGAACTTTCCTTAGACTCCACCAGATTGGCTCAAAGAGCCTCTGGTTGGATGAGGCTTGTAGCCTCTCGAGAGCCGAAAAAGCTTTCCTGCCTATGATCAAGGATATCGCCAAAAACGATGCTCATCCTCCCTTATATAATGCACTGCTCCACTTCTGGGTCTATGAGGGTAGGGGAGAGGGCTGGATGAGGGGACTGTCTTCATTGTTTGGTATTTTGACTATTTTAGTCATTTACAAATTTGCCTCTTTCCTCTTTGGAAGAAGGGTGGGACTTATCAGCGCCCTCATCATCGCTTTCTCCTCCTACCAGGTCTTCTATGCCCAGGAGGCTAGACTGCAAACCTTGGTCACTTTGCTCATTCTCCTTTCCCTCTATTTCTTCTATCGAAGCCTCAAAGAAGGGAGAACTGTCTTCTGGCTCGCTTTTATATTGTTTACTATCTTGAGCCTCTACACCTTCTTCTACAGCTTCTTTATTCTCTTGGTGGAAAATATATTTTTCTTCTTGAACTTTAAGAGATATAGAAATGCCTTTAAGATTTTTATCATCTCTCAGATTGGCATTCTCCTCCTCTTCCTTCCCTGGATGCCGGTTCTCGCCCAAAGGATGCAGTTAGCTGGGGTCAGGCACTCATTCAGTCCTCCCTTTTCAACTCTCCTGTCCAACGCCTGGCGGACTTTCTCTCAGTTCACCCTTGGCTACTCCGTCTTAGGTGAGTCTCGGCCGGAAATATTGTTAGGAACATTGGTGGTTCTCGCTTTCCTTTTCCTTTCTCTCTTGAGAGCATTTAAGGAAAGGAATCTACTCCTTTTAAAGCAGAAGAACATACTTCTATTGCTCTGGCTTTTCCTCCCTCTTCTCGCTGCCCTCCTCATTCCTTTGAAGGTGCACTCCTTCCAGTCCAAGCACATCATCTTCGCCTCTCCTGCTTACTACATTCTGATAGCCCTGGGTTTGACCAAGTTAAAGAGCCATAAGGTGAGCGCAGCTCTTCTGCTCACGCTGTTCGCCTTAAATCTCGTTTCCCTGCATATCTACTATTTAAGAGACTTTGTCAAGGAGGACTGGAGGAGCGCAGCTAAGTATGTGGAAGAGAACTCTCAACCCAGGGACCTAATCCTTTTCCATCCCAACTACATCGGCTTTGCCTTCGATTATTACTATGGTGGCAATCTTCCAAGAGTTGGCATCCATGAAAAGGATATTCTGGAAAAGTCCCCCAAGCTAACTGCTAATTGGAAGAGAATCTGGCTGGTTCAAGACTTTAGTCCAGTATCCCGTCCTTCAAGGGAAGTTAAAGATTGGATTGAAGAGAACTACGATATGATACAAATGAAAGAGTTCCCAGGAATCAATGGGAAGATCGTGGCTGGTCTCTATTCCATCTCCTTGAGCAGTCGGTGAGCCTCTTTGTTTCCAGGGTCAAGTTCTAATAAGGATTAAGCCTCAAAGCTCTCTCTAAGCTCTTTACGGCCTCATCCTTCTCTCCTTTCCTGAGATAGAGGGTGGCCAGATTATTATGGATTCGAGCAAAGTTAGGAGCTAAGCTCATAACTTTCTGGTAAGCAGAGATTGCTTTATCCAGCTCTCCCTTAGCCACATAAGCAAATCCAAGCCGATAGTATACTTTTACAAAGTAAGGATCAAATTCAATTGCCCTCTTATATTCAGAAATAGTCCTCTCCCAATTCCCAACCTTTCGGTAGTTAATCCCATTTTGAAAGTGAACATTGGCCAGAAATGGTTTAGCCACTATCTGCCAGCCTACCCAGATGGAGGCGACTAAGGATAATCCAAAGAGCACAGCCGCTAACCGGTAACTGTAAGTTAGCCCCTCACCTCGATCTGGCCGCGGCGAGTCGCCTTTGGAGGCCTCCCGCCTAAGGCGGGAGGGAAGCTTGAGGGGGAATCCCCCCTGAAAGTTATCGCCGAAGGCGATTTTCTTGTAGCTCGACGGTGGTAACTGTCCTATCACCAGTCCCAAGGTTAACCAGAAGAAAATGGCTGAGGAAGGAAAACGCAGATTAACACCAACTAAATTAGTGACTATCAACCCGGCTACACCGGAGATAAGTCCGATGACTAAAGTTCGCCTGCGCTTATCCTCAGTAACCCTCACCAGAGTAACTGCCTGCCGCAGGCAGACAACCAATATCCAGAGAAAAGCTCCCAGGCCTAAAATTCCCATCTCTCCGCCTAACTCCAAAAATTCATTATGGGCATGGGTGGTGGAATCAACAGCATGGGGATTGAGGAAGTATTCCGGAAGGCGGTATTCAGGATAAGCGATGTAAAAGGTGCCAATCCCTGTCCCGATAAATGGATTTGAAGCTATCATCCTCAGCGTACCTTCCCAGATGAGGAATCTTAAGCCCAGAGTTCCTGTCTCAAGTTCCTCCTTGACAGGCTTCTTTTTCAATAGGGAGGGAGTTGAGATAGAGAATATTATGAGAAGGGCGAGCAGTAAAGCAGGGACAATCCTCTTTGACCGCCTTGTACTAACCCTGAGACAGCTGAGCCAGCCAAAGGAAATAAGGCCAATGGTTAGTCCCAGCCATGCTCCACGGGAGGAAGCCAGAGAAAGAGAGAGAATCATTATCCCTAAGAGGATAGCTAAAGCCAGAATCCTCAGCCCTATCTTTACGAACGCCATCGGTGTTTCTTTGAAGCGATGACTACTCCAATTCTTCCTCAACATGGGAAAAATATTGTTGATGAGGAGAGCCAGAGCCAGAGGAAGGACGAGGACTAAATAGGCAGCAAAGAAGTTGGCATTTCCGAAGCTTGAGCGAATGGGGCTCATCCCCTCAAAGGAATGCTGATAGAGGCCATATAGACAGGCCAGGCCAGTTGATAGTAGCCAGACGAAGGTTACCATATTTAAACTGTTCTTGTCCCGAACCGTGCTCACCGTCACAAAGTAGAGTAGGAGATAGGTGAGTAAGCGATAGACTTCGGCTACTGCGGCCCACTTATATTTAGAGGCCGCAAGAGAGAGGAGAGCCAAGGAAAGAAAGATGAGAATGGGTAAATTTAGGGGAGTCCTGATTAACTTGAGACGGGCTAAAGAGTATCTTCCGATGCAGAGGATAAAGCTACTGAGAAGTAAGACCTGAGTTAAGGAGAGCTTAATCAAGACCTGGTTATAGGTCCCCTTATGGATGACCAGGGGAACAAGAAAGACTATCGTCAGGAGGATTTTTCTAAGCGGGATAGGGGGTTGAATTTCACTTAGCGAGAATCTCATCAACCTTCTTCCTCAGCTCATCGAGGTCTAAGGGCTTGGTTATGAATGCCGAAACATTCCCTTCCCATATAGAATAGTCATCCTTCAGCCCTCTCACTGCGGTGCAAACTATAATGGGAAGTTCCTTGTCAGACTCTCGCACCTGCTGTAGAACTTCTATGCCATCCATATCTGGCATACGAAGGTCAAGTATCAAAAGGTCTATCTTGTGCTCTCTCAGCTTCTCAAGAGCCTCTTTCCCGCTCTCAGCCAAAAGAACACCATAGCCTGCATCAACAAGCTCATCCTTGAAAAGCATCCTTATATCTTTTTCGTCATCAACAACAAGTATATGCTTTATCATTATTCTCTCCCCTCCGGGAGAAGAATTGTAAAGGTTGCTCCTCTCCCTTGTTTACTCTCAACTTCAATTTTTCCATTGTGACTCTCAATTATTTTATTTGCCAGGGCCAGACCAAGCCCTGTTCCGCGAGCCTTCGTTGTAAAGAACGGTTCGAATATTCTGCCACGGACCTCCTTCGCAATACCAGGACCACTATCCGTGATTCTGACCAGGACGGCTCCATTGGCACTTTCAGTCCCGATGAGGAGATCCCCTCCCTCTGCCATTGCCTCAATCCCGTTATGGATGAGATTGAGAAGAGCCTGCTTTATGTGCTGTCTGTCGACCATTGCCATGGGAAGGTTTGTAGAGAACTTTTTCTTTAGGGTAATATGACTGCCCTCGATCTCAACAAGGTCAAGAACTTCTCGCATAAGCTCATTCATATCTGTCATTTTCAACTCCGGCTGAAGAGGGCGGGCGAAATCCAGAATATCGCTGATTACCCTGTTCAACCTATCCACCTCGCCAATGATTATCTCCGCATACCTCTGTCCCTCCCGTCCCTCCATCTTCCTGAAGAGCCTCTGTGAGAAGCCGCGAATTGAGGTTAGTGGATTCCTTATCTCATGGGCAACCCTGGCGGCCATCTGCCCGAGAGCGGCCAACTTTTCCTTCTTTATCAGAGCTTCCCGAACCTCTTTAAGTTTTGACTGAGAGCGGGTGAGCTGGAAGCCCCTCTCTCCCCATTCCTTATAAAGTTTTGCATTCTTTATTATTAAGGCGGCCTGCCCGGCAAATGTTGAAAGAAGCTTCTGCTCATCATCACTGAACGAGCGCCGCATGTCTGTATATACCCTGATTACTCCCATGGCCTCATTCTCAACCCGGAGGGGAGCGCAGAGAAGAGAATGGACACCTTCTGCTCTTGCTTCCTCTCTGAAGACAAATCTCTCATCATCAGCTACCTCAATTATGGAAACGAGATTTCCTTTCAGAGCTTCCTGGTCAATAAAACTTTCCTTTAGCTTAACCCTTCCCTTGTGAAGATACCTTCGGCTGAGGTTGTGGGAGGCAGCAATCACCAGTTCTTCTCCATCAGGGTCAAGAAGCCGGATAGAACTTGCTTTAACCTCCATAACTTCAACAACCTTCTCGGCAATGAGGGAAAGAACTCTCTCAAAGTCAAGCGTCTCTACCATTGTTTGCTGAACCTCGTATAGAGCTTGTATCTGCCTGTATCTTCTATTGGTGTCCTCATACACCCTGGCATTCTCAAGCACCCTGGCTGCCTGGGAGGCAAACATGGTAAGAAGTTCCAGATCTATCTTATCAAAGGCTTTAGTCTTTCGGCTTTCGACATTAAGCACACCTATCACCCTATCCCCAGCAATGAGGGGAACGGTTGCCTCCGATCTTATACCTTCCACCACAAGGAGATAGCGATTATCTTTGGTTACATCAGGGATAAACTGCGGTCTTCCGGTCTTGGCAACCCAGCCTATAATTCCATCACCAACCTGGACGCTAACTCTCTTCATAGCTTTCTTATCTCTTCCGGCAACAACGTTTGCCTCAAGCGTTTTTCCATCCTCACCCAGGAGAAAAATAACGGAACTATCTGCTTTCAGGAGATTGACCGCTTCCCTGACGAGGAGCTGAAGGAGCTCCCTTGAAGAAAGGCAAGAGTTCATGGCCAGGCTTATCTTATGCAGAACCCGCCACTTCTTGGGGTGCTGGGAAAGCTCTGCCATTTTCGGAGCTCCCTTACCCTGCTTCACCCTTCCGGCCATCCTTTCCCTCCGCACTTGTAGTGGGGAAGACTAGACTTACATATTTGCGGTTCAGATTGACAATTTCGGCTCTATATACTAACTCATCTCTCGTCTCAGAATATATATTAGCCTTGGTAATGGGGAAAAAATGCTTATCGCCAACATTAATAAAGTCAGAAAGCCTCCCACCTCTATGCAAATGGACCAATCCTATAATTCTATATCCCGGGATGAAGGCAATGACCTCTATTGCTTCTTGCTCTACCGCCATCTTAAAACCCCCTTTCCTATCTGCTACTCTGGTCCCTCAACTCATGACCGCAGTGCCATCCTCCCACACCTGTTGGCTATTTTACACACAGCCTTATTCAAAGTCAAGATGATTTCCGGAAAAATTGCTAGAACACATTTTTGTTGCAAACGGCCAGGCTTTCTGGTAAAGTATAGGGCGTCATAAAAGTGCCGCCTTTGATTGCCGAATGAAGTGAGGCATATCTTGTTCCTTAATGGTTTTTTAAGTTTGCTCTTTCCCCTTAATTGCCTCATATGCCATAGGGGCCTGGGGTCAGATAACAGGAAATATCTCTGTCCGGCTTGCTGGGGAAAGATCAGATTAATAAAAGAGCCTGTCTGTTCTAAATGCGGACGACCCTCATTCCCAACTGTCTGTAGTTCCTGTCAGAATCAGAAGAGGAAATACTTTTTTAGTAAGGCTCGGGCGGCTGGGGTCTATGAAGGAGTATTGAGAGAGTGTATCCATTTTTTCAAGTATCAGAAGAAGGCTTATCTTGCCCGCCCTCTGGGAGAGATGCTCATTGATGGGATGAGCAATGATGAGGATTTACGAGAGGCGGACTTCCTCATCCCCGTTCCCCTGGATGGAAGGAGATTCCGTGAGAGGGAATTCAATCAGGCGCATCTCTTAGCTCAGGTTGTGAGTAGAGACTTTAAGATTACCATCTCTTCCCGCAATCTGAGAAGGGCAAGAAGGGTTCCGCCTCAGACTCAATTGAGCCGCAAGCAAAGGGAAGAGAATGTCAAGGGTCTCTTTGAGGTGAGGAGCCGGGAGGAATATAAGGGAAGGAGAATTCTTCTCATTGATGATGTCTTTACTACCGGGGCCACCGTCAATGAGTGCGCTCGAGTGCTCAAGGAGGCAGGAGCAGAAGAGGTTTCTGTTTTGACGGTGGCCAGAGGAGAATAGGATGAAGAAGAGGGGAATCTTATTCGTCATCTCCTCTCCCTCAGGAGGAGGTAAGACGACTATCTGTCAGGAGATACTGGAAGAGTTATCTGAACTTGCTTATTCCATATCAGTGACCAGCCGTCGTCCTCGCCCGGGGGAAAGAGATGGAAGAGATTATTTCTTCGTTTCAGAAGAAGAATTTGATAAGAAGATAGAGAGAGATGAATTCGCCGAGTGGGCCCAGGTTCATGGCCATCGTTATGGGACACCACGCCAGTTCTTGGAGGAAACACTAAATTATGGTCGGGACATTATCCTGGATATAGACGTGCAGGGGGCTCTCAAAATCAAGGAAAGATATAAGGAGGCCTGTCTCATCTTTCTCCTGCCACCCTCCTTCGAGGTCTTAGCTTCTCGCCTTAAGAGAAGGAGAACAGATGATAAGACCGAAGTGGAACTGCGTCTGCGCCGGGCCAGGGAGGAACTTGCTTTTCTAAAGCACTACCATCATGCAGTAGTTAATCGGGACCTCTCCCAGACAGTAGAGGAAATTAAGTCTATTATTACTGCTGAGAAAACAAGTTAGCTCGGCTATCGCCTCGCAACTTACTATCGTATGGGAAATTTACACCCTTACGGGCACAAGTAATTTCCTATACGGTAAAAAATTAGCAGATGCGGGGCAGTTGTTCGCCAGCTAACATATCAACGATGCGGCTTCCTCCAATGGAGGTCTTCATGAATACTCGGCCAGTTGGCTTTTCTACTACCTCCCCGATGATCTGGGCACCCGTTCCATAAGGATGTTGGCGCATTTTCTCCAGGACCGACTGACTATCTTCGGGGTCAACGACTGCTACCAGTTTCCCTTCATTGCCTACATATAAAGGGTCCAGTCCTAATATCTCGCAGACGCCCCTTACCCCTTCCTTGATAGAGAGCTTGTCCTCTTCTATTCTGATTCCAACTTCAGACTGGGTAGCTAACTCATTTAAAGTGGTAGCCAGTCCTCCCCGGGTGGGATCTCTCAGGCACCTGATTTTTCTGCTCACTTTCAGCATCTGCGCTACCAGATGATTTAAGGGAGCTACATCGCTCTTAATCTCTACGTCCAGTTCCATTCCCTCCCGCTCAACTAAAATAGCCACTCCGTGCTCTGCGATGTCCCCACTTAAGATGACTCTGTCTCCTGCCTTAGCATTAGCTCCGGCGATATTTAACCCTTTCTCTATTACACCTATCCCTGAAGTAGTAATGAAAAGTTTATCCGCTGCCCCTTTCTCCACTACTTTGGTATCTCCGGCCACCACTTCTACTTCGGCCTCCTCTGATGCCTGCTTCATAGAAATGAGAATCTTCTTAAGGGCAGCCAAAGGTAAGCCCTCTTCGATAATGAAGGAGGCCGTGAGATAAAGGGGCTTTGCTCCCGTCATGGCCAAGTCATTCACGGTTCCGCAGACAGCCAGTCGTCCAATGTCTCCCCCTTTAAAGAAGAGGGGGTTGACTACATAGGAATCCGTGGTATAGGCTAAGCAGTCTCCCGTTAAGCGCAGTTTAGCGGCATCATCTAACTTAGCCAGAACTGGATTATCATACTGGGGTAGGAACAAATCTTTAATCAACTGGTGAGAGAGCTTCCCTCCGCTTCCATGAGCAAGCAGAATATTATCTTCCACGATTTAATCCTCCCACACTCATCTACTTCACTGCTTTAGTCTAAAGTCTTACTGTCTGAATTTATAGTAGGCAGCGCAACTTCCTTCCGAGGAGACCATGCAAGGTCCAATCGGATTCTCTGGACGGCACACCTTCCTGAAGAGGGGACAGTCCAGAGGCGTCTTTATTCCCTTTAAGATGGAACCGCAGATGCAGTCAGGATTCTCTTTTACCTCCCCTACTTCAATGGGAAATTTTTCTTCCACATCGAAATTCTTGAACTCATTCCTGAGCTTAAGTCCACTACCCGGGATGAGACCGAGACCACGCCAGTTAGAATCACTTACCTGAAAGGCCCGGTAGAGCTTCTGGAGAGCTAAGGGATTCCCTTCTTCTTTAACGCTTCTTTTATACTGAATCTTGACCTCGGCTCTATCCTGCTCGATCTGGTTAATTAGCATATAGATGCTCTGCAGGATATCTAAGGGCTCAAAGCCAGAGATGACACAGGGCAACTTATACTGAGTGGCTAAAAATTGGTAAGGTCTTTGGCCAATGATGGTGCTCACATGCCCCGGGCAGATGAAGCCGTCAAGAGCGAGATTCTCATCTTCAACCAGAGCTTTCATAGCCGGTGGAATCAGCTTATGTCCCTGGAGAATGAAATAGTTCCGGAGTCCAAGCTCCTCTGCCTCAATAAGAGATACAGCTACCGTAGGGGAGGTGGTCTCGAACCCAATGGCTAAGAAGACAGTTTTCTTCTTGGGATTCTCAGTGGCTATCTTGAGGGCATCCTGGACCGAGTAGACTACCCGGATATCAGCGCCTTGAGATTTCTCCTTGGCTAAGCTTGAGCTTGAGCCAGGAACATCCATCATATCACCAAAAGTGACTAAGATAACATCCTTCTCCCGGGAGAGGGCAATGGCCTTATCAATCGTTTCATTGGGAGTGACACAGACGGGACAGCCTGGTCCGGAAAGAAGGGTGACCGTCTCCGGCAGTAGCTCCTTGATGCCATACCTGAAGATATTAACGGTATGAGTGCCGCATACCTCCATTAACTTAACCGGGCGGGTAGAGCGCTCCACAATCTTCTTAATTAATCCCTGGGCCAATTCCCTATTCCTGAACTCATCAATGTATTTCATGGCTAATTGCCTATTTCTGCTATCTCTCTTAGGATTCTTAGGGTCTTCTCAGCCTCCTCTTCGTCCAGCTTCTGGATAGCAAAGCCAGCATGTAAGAGGACATAATCTCTTACCTTTGCCTCTGGAAGTAGCTGCAGATTTGCTTCCCGCACCACTCCACCTACCTCCACCCAGCCTCTCTCTCCCTCTATTTTAGTTATTCGGGCTGGTGCCGCTAAGCACATTTTTTTACCCTCTCATTGGCAATAACTGCCTGACCTAATGAGATTCCACCATCGTTGGTGGGAACTTGATGGTGGATGAAGACTTCCAGTCCCTCCTGCCTCAGTTTTTCCCAGAGGATGCGCAGAAGGAAAATGTTCTGGAAGACACCTCCACTTAAGACCACTTTGTTCAGGCCATGAGTAGTTCTAATCTTTCTGCACATATTTATGGTGAACTCAGCTACGGTGCGCTGAAATCTACCGGCGATGACGGAGCGCGAAGTGCCATGCTTCAAATCTTCCACTATTGCCTCTATCATCCCCCTAGGATCGATTAAGAAAGGTTCCTCCTCTATGATTTTATAGGGATACCATTTATCTATCCTATCTTCGGCTATCTGCTCCAGTTCAATGGCAGGTTGACCTTCGTAATTAATTGTATCTCTAATGCCGAGTAGCGAAGCTACAGCATCAAAGAGCCTCCCTATACTTGAGGTAAGGGAGGAGTTAACTTTCTTATCCATGGCCTGCTTCAGGATGGGCCACTTTCTTTTATTCAGCCTTCTATTGAAGTCTAAATCCAAATCTGTGAAGTTGTCTCCATAGACAGAATAAAGATAGGAAACGGCCATTCTCCATGGTTCTCTTATGGCCGCGTCAGCCCCCGGTAGTGGCAGCGGCTGAAGGTGTCCCACTCGCTTGAAATCGGCATAATCCGCTATCAGGAATTCTCCTCCCCAGATGGTGCCATCAGAACCATAACCAGTGCCGTCAAAGGCTACCCCAATAACTCTCTCCCGCAATCCATTCTCAGCCATACAGCTAACAATGTGGGCATGGTGATGCTGAATGCCTACCGAGGATAGCCCATGGTTCGTGGCTAAGAGTTGAGAGGCATATTTGGTGGAGAGATAATCAGGGTGAAGATCATAAGCCACAATTTTTGGATGAATGTTAAATAACTTCTGGAAATGCTGGATTCCTTCTTCAAAGGAGGCCAGGCTCTCCAGGTTAATCAGGTCTCCAATGTAATGGCTGAGAAAGGCATAGTTATTTTTGGTCAGGCAGAAGGTATTCTTAAGTTCCCCTCCGCAGGCTAAGATCTCATTAACGGCCCCGGGCAACCTGATCGGTCGGGGAGCATATCCCCGTGAGCGTCTGATAATTATGCTGCGGCCAGCAAAGACCCTGGCCACTGAATCATCACAGCGGCGCATAATTCTCCGATTATGGGTTAGGAAATAATCAGCAATGGAGGAAAGCCTGCGAAGCGCATCCTCATCCTCATAGGCAATTGGCTCATCACTTTGGTTGCCGCTGGTCATCACTAAGGCATGACCAAATTGGCGAAGGAGAAGATAGTGTAATGGGGTGCAGGGAAGCATTATTCCCAGGTATCTATTATTGGGGGCAACCGCGGAAGCAATGGGACAGTCTGTCTTCTTCCGCATGAGCAGAATTGGCCTCTCGGGACTCTCCAGGAGCTCTTTTTCCCCTTGATTGAGGTAGCAGTATCTATCCACCGAACTTAAATCATAACACATAACGGCAAATGGCTTATCCTCCCGAATCTTTCTTGACCTCAAGCGGATAACTACCTGGTTATCTTCCCCGTCGCAGGCTAAATGGTATCCTCCCAATCCCTTAATGGCTACTATCTTTCCGTTCTTAAGCAACTCCACAGTTCGGTCCAGGGGATTTGTTACTTGACAGAGTGAGCCATCTTGTCGGAGTTGGAGCTGGGGGCCACAGCCTGAGCAGGCATTGGGCTGGGCATGAAACCTTCTATTGCCCGGGTCCTCGTATTCAGCCTGGCAGATGGGACACATCTTAAAGGTAGCCATAGTGGTATGCGGACGGTCGTAAGGGACATCTTTTATGATGGTGAAGCGAGGGCCGCAATTAGTGCAGTTGATGAATGGGTAGGCAAAGCGAAAGTTATCCGGATGAAAGAGCTCCTCCCGACATTCATTGCAGGTGGAGATATCGGGCGAGACGAGAAGGAATTTCTCCTCATCTTCACTGCTTCGCTTAATGATAAATTCCTGGTAACCCTCAGGGGCGCAGTCCTCTACAAGCATTTTCTCCACTCTGGCCATAGGAGGGGATTTGTCCTTAAGGCGCCTGATAAAGACTTCTAAGTTATGGCTCTCCCCCTCCACTTCTATTATCACTCCCCGGGTTGAGTTAAGCACCCATCCTTTTAATCCCAGACCACTGGCTAAACGGTAGACGAATGGTCGGAAACCAACCCCCTGGACAATTCCCTCTATCTTTATTTTAGCCCCTTTCATCATCGGCAGATCTTCACTTCTCCCCAGATTCCCATCTTGTCTCCCTCGATGATAGCCACCCCTTCTAAACCTTCTAAGTTTTTAGCAAACTCTATTCCTTTGGAGATGTCTCCACCCGACTTAATCAGGTTGCCAATGGCAGTGGCCGCCGCATCGGCTAAGGTGGCGCATGGTGAGAGGACGATAACTGCATCCGCTCTTCCAAAGCTGAGGGAATGGCCTACCTTTCCGGAGGAGCAACAGATTCCCAGGGGAGTATCTTCCGGCTCAATCTGAAGAGCAATCTTTCCGGTTAAGACGGAGCGGCCGGCATAGATGCCAATCAGTCTCCTCCTGGAGGTCTTCAGGAATATATCTCCTCCGTTTTCAACGATGACTTCAGGTGAGCACTTGAGTAGGTCCTCTCCAACGAGCTGGGCTATTGCCCCGGCCACCGTGGCCATCGGTCCCACTCCTGCTTTCTCGGCAGCCTGGGCCATGTCCACTACCATTTGGGGAGCATCCTTTATCGCCGGGAGCGGTTTGAGGGAGCTATGGAAGGATGGGTTTTCTCTGATGTAATTTTCCAGGGGGCGGCGATATTTTAGAATCGATTGGCGAGCCTCCTCCCTCAAATCCACCCTGGCTCGAATATGCAGGTCTGTCTCCTTCTCCACCACCCGGAAAGAGATTAAATCCTTATCCTTTACCCAGTCCCTGTAAATCCTTGGCTGCAAAATAAGCGCTTCGCACATTATTTTATAACGTATTGGAAACTTTCAGTTTCCTATACTAATACATACCCTGAATATATCATCACTTTCGCTCCCAGTCAAATTTTTTAGATTTTTTTGGATTTTTTTCTTGAACTTATCTGTATAGTAATGGTAAAATACGAGAAGAGGGTGCCAACAAGTTAGCTCGGCTATCGCCTCGCAACTTACTATCGTATGGGAAATTTATAATTTCCTATACGGTAAGAAAGATTTCTGCCACTGTGGCAGTGGAAAGGAGACGCAGAAATGGCTTTTAATTTCATTTTTGGCTGGTTTTCCAGCGACATCGGAATAGATTTGGGAACGGCTAATACCCTGGTTTACCTTAAAGGCCGAGGGATCGTTCTGGATGAGCCAT
Source organism: bacterium (assembly GCA_023130215.1). Taxonomy (GTDB): domain Bacteria; phylum NPL-UPA2; class NPL-UPA2; order NPL-UPA2; family JAGMAN01; genus JAGMAN01. The sequence goes on along the minus strand of JAGMAN010000006.1, from coordinate 8,473 downwards.
CGGTGGTAGCGATAGAGAAGGGGGCAAACAAAGTTCTGGCGGTAGGGGTGGAAGCTAAGCGAATGGTAGGTAGAACCCCGGGCAACATTGTAGCCATAAAACCATTAAGGGATGGAGTGATTGCTGACTTCGTTATCACTGAGGAGATGCTAAGATACTTTATATCAAAGGCTTATCACCGCCGCAATTTCTTTGCCCCCCGAGCAGTGATAGCTGTGCCCTCCGGGATCACTGAGGTAGAGAAAAGGGCAGTTAGCGATTCCGCCGAGCAGGCCGGAGCCAGGGAAGTTTATCTGGTTGAGGAACCGATGGCTGCGGCTATTGGAGCCGGGCTTGCCGTAGAGGAGCCTGGCGGTAACTTGATAGTGGATATAGGAGGGGGAACCACAGAAGTGGCCGTTATCTCCTTGGGAGGAATAGTTCTCAGCAAAACGGTTCGCATTGCCGGCGATGAGATGGATGGAGCCATCATCCAGCATCTGAAGAGGGCATACAATCTCATGGTCGGGGAGCGGACAGCTGAAGAAGTAAAGATGAGGATTGGTTCAGCCTTCCCAATAGAGGATGAAACGACCATGGAGGTTAAGGGAAGAGATTTAGTAGCTGGACTGCCCAAAACCTTAACTATCTCTTCACAGGAGATAAGAGAGGCAATGGCCGAGCCGATTAACGCTGTTGTGGAGGCGGTGAAGCTAAGCCTGGAGCAGACTCCTCCGGAGCTTTCCGCCGATTTGGTAGACAGGGGAATAACTATGGCTGGTGGTGGCTCACTTTTAAAAGCATTGGACAAAAGGCTAAGCGAGGAGACTGGTCTTCCCGTGAATATGGCTGAGAATCCCTTGAACACTGTGGTTATGGGAACCGGTAAGATTTTAGACGAGATCAGGATTTTGAAGAAGGTGGCTGTCAGCACCGAGTAACAACTATGCAGATCTTCTTTAAATATAAAAAGGTACTCGTTCCCATCGCCTTAATTTTCTTCTCCTTTCTCTTATTGACGGTTGATTCCGTTGTTAGGGGGAAGAAGGAAAAAGCAGGGTCTTTCTTTCTTGCCTTCCTTTCTCCCATTCAAGGTGCGGTGACCTCAGGCTGGGACTGGCTCGGTAAGCTGAAAGAAAGGATCTCTCTGGATGAAGATAAGGGGACTATCTTAATGGAGGTTCAGCATCTGAGGTCCAAGGTAACTGAATTAGAGGAGCAAAGATTGGAGAACCAGAGGCTACGTCAACTGCTTGCCTTCAAGGAGAGTGGATCGTTTAAGGATATCCTGTCAGGGAGTATAGGAGCCAAGGTCATTGGAAGGGAGCCAACCAACTGGTATAGAACAATAGTTATTAATAAGGGTAGAGGCGATGGAATTGAAGTGGACATGCCCGTAGTTAGTTACCAGGGAGTCGTTGGATATGTGAGCCAGGCAGGGGGGAATGCTTCTCAGGTAAGGCTCATCTTAGATGGGGATAGCTCGGTGGGCGCTTTAGTGCAGAGGAGCCGGGCCAATGGAGTAGTGAAGGGAAGAGGAACTAATATCTGTGAGATGGTCTATATTTCCCCTCAGGCTGATATTAAGAAGGGTGATCTCATCATCTCCTCCGGCTTTGGGGGCAGATATCCTTCCGGATTGAGGATAGGTAAAATTATGGAAGTGGAGAAGGAAAGTTACCTCCAAAAGGCATTGGTTCTTCCAACCGTTGATTTCTCCCGATTGGAGGAAGTGCTGGTAATAATCCAACCGTGAGTATTCTTCTCTGGGCGTTACTCTTAATTACTGCCTTAGTCTTACAAACTACCCTCTTAAGCCCTCAACAGCTTCATGGGGTCCGACCCGATCTCATTCTGCTGCTTTCGGTCTTCGCTGGCCTTTACCGGGGAGAGACAAAAGGAGGACTGGTTGGTTTCTTGGGAGGCCTGTTGGAAGACTTCTTCTCAGGAGGCCTGCTGGGAATGGGTGCTCTTTCCAAGACGGTGGCTGGCACTCTGGCCGGATTCTTAGGGAATAAGTTATATCGTGAAAGTCCCCTTGTTCAGTTAACGGTTGCTCTTGCGGCGGTCATCGCCCATGAACTACTTTATCTTTGCCTGAGCTCAATTTACACAGTGCCGCCCTTCCTTCTCGCTAAAATCATTAAGCTCATTTCCTTAAACATCGCTATTAACACTGCCTTATCTCTTCCCATTTTTTGGGGATTAAGGAAGATACTACGAATTTCAAAAGCCAAAAATTAAAATCTTCATCTTATCCATCAGCAATGGACATCATCACTTGTTTCTGCAAGTTCTGGAAATTTCTTCAATATTTTCTCAACAGGACAAAATCTAATTGTAGCATCAGTCCCAAACATAGTAGCAGACAAAATTCCTATAACCTCACCTTTGAGGTTAAAAATCGGCCCCCCGCTACAACCGCAAATTATGTCGCTTCCAACTGTTAAGCTAACTTCATCTTCTCCAATTATTCTCCCCATAAACGGGATAGCGTATGTTTTTTTCCCGCCACTATGAGAAAAGGGCAGAGGAAGTGACCGAAAAACTCTATAGTTTTCATTATGGGAGAACCCCACAGGATAACCCATTATTATAACCTCATCAAACTTTTTATATGTTCCAATTGAAACACTCGGGCCTTTATAAGATTCTAAGAGTTTCAAAACAGCCCAGTCATCTACACCGGTTCGACCGGTTCGAAATGAGTGTGCTGTATACGATGAATCAACAACCTCAACTTTAAACGTGCTGCCATCTACAGACCCAACCTGAATATTTGTAAGTTTGCCTTTTTCCACCCTACTTATACAGTGTCCGGCTGTTAATACATATCCATCAGGCAAAAACACAGCTGTGGCCATACCTATACCTGAAGGGGATGGAACCCCAACCTTCACTTTAGGCTTGGCTGCACTAAATCTTGCAGTGCTATTCCGCATTCTCTTAATGAGCTCTATGAAAGCATCTCCACGGCTTTTAGCCTCATCATAAAAGGATAAAACTCCCAGTTGAAAAAAGTCTTGAAGGCTGTAATGTTTCTTGCTAACGATTTCATCTTTTGTAATCTCACCAGATTCATCCCTCCTAATTGCTTGCTTTGGTTCTTTAGTGTCTCCTGGTAATCCCTTTTGAAGAGACTCTCTTGTCTGCTCTGCTATGTCACCTGGAACCTTTGTTCCGTCTTCATAATAAAAATCTCCAGCCTCTCCTTGAATAATACGCATCCTACTAGTATTTCTTCCATCTGATATGCCTGATATCGAATGTGTAACGCTTTTTGTGGACAATTTCTTCCAGTATTCAGCATTCATATCTTTGCAAATCCCAAAAAGAAAAGTTTTCATATAATTTATTTTTTTCTTCAAAATATCATCTTCTTTAATCCATTTGGCAATTTTTCTATTTTCAGATCCAACAAGCAAGCATGCATATATGTTTGCTTTATCCTCTTCCAATCCGGACATTGAGTACAAACTGGTAAACCCCTTTTGGGGATGGGTTACTGGATACAAGTTAGGCTTGCCATAGGCTGCAGCGCCACCCTCCCCATACTTGAAATCTTTGTCATTAAACTTTGCCCATTTCGGGTCTTTCCAGGATGGATCGCCATTAAACTGTTCTTCAATCATATGGTAAAACTCATGATGAATAACGTGCCTATGGTAAATAGTGTTACAGGGCCCATACGCAAAATCATAGAAAAGAATTTCTTTGTAATAATCAGGAACAGCTGCCCTAAATTGTCCTGCGCAAGAAAGATTTTTCACAAAGACAACCAGTTTCAGTTTGGTCTTTTTAATAAATTCTTTTGGATACTTATTAAACTCTTCCTGAAAAAGTCTTAGATAGCTAAGTAATCGGTCGTAGTCCGATTTCGCTGCTGTTGTATATTTAATTTCCTTCCATGTTGCTTTAATATTTTTATAAGAAAGACTGATGGAATATTTAATTTCAATTTCTGAAACAATATAATCAATCTTTTCCTTTGTTAATGAAGTTTTCTCATCTGCTTTACCTATTATAGCGGAAGAGAATAAAATCAAAGTGGCTACAACTGCAATATTACCTAACTTTTTCTTAAACATCTTCAGCCTCCCTCGAATTGTTTTTGCGGGTAAATCTGCTGCCTATAATACACATTAGTCCTCCCAGTAAAAGCGCAATACCTCCAATAGGAGCTACGTAAAATATCATTATGGTAGTTATCAAACCAAAAAAATACATATCCCTCGGTGGGAACATTACTTCAGATACATAGTTAACGATAAATATAATTGTAGTTAGCAAAATGCATGAAAGACCAACTAGACAAAAGAGCATCCTATCTTAGAGATTAATGAACTATTCTTTGGATAATTGAACATTGATATTATCCTGACTTTACTATACCCCTAAATCTATGCTCCACCACCATGATAGTAGACGGTATTGGTGGTTCAATTAATAAAGCCCAAAAATAAATAAATGGATCATAATTATAAAAGGATAACCTATTATTGGTATCCCAGAAAAAAACAAAGCAAGAATTTTCTTATCTTTAGTTTTTTTATAAAAATTCCAGATGGTTATTAAAAATATAAGCATGGCTACAGGAGAATAAAGTATAACAAACATCGTCCCTGGACCAGCACCATCAATCAATCGAGTGGCAAGGGCTAACCATACCAAAGGAAGGAGCAAGCATGGCGCAATAACAATACTGGATAAAATAAATGTGACTTTAAATTTCTGTTTGTGTTCACGAAGCAATGATAAACTGATAAGAACAAATAAAACACAAGCAGAAATGACATAGACGAACATAATAAACATCCCAGAATTACCTTCCGGAATTCTCAAAACCATATCAACAGCTTGATAGAGAAACAAAACCAAAGGAATAATTGTTAATTTGTACATAATCTCATCTTTACAGAATTTACTTAAATCTCCTATATTCTTTATTCCATACCAAGGTATCTTTATTATTTTCCAGCCAGGTGGCCATTTCCTTATAATCTCCTTTTGCATCTGTATACACGCTCAGGGTATTGCCGAGCTGTTCTTTGCTGTATTTAGAATGTTCATCAGTGCTTCTTAGAACCTGTATTGCAAGATCCAAGCCTTCCTTCACGCCTCTTTCAATCATAAGCCTTGCTATGCCGCTTTGTGACCATACACCCCTAGCGTTCATTGCAGCTTTCCTCAGTATTTCTATGATGTCAACATCAGGCATTGCTGCTAACTTCTGAGCAGCATATACAGCACTTGGGCTCGAACTTACATAATTTATCAAAAGAGGAATGGCTCTCTCCTTGTTTAGCATTAAAGCAACATCAATTATGTCATCGTCTACATGTGTGCTATATTTGATCTTATCCATTACCATATCCTCAGCTTCAGGGAATCCATATTTTTTAATAAGTTTGGGACAGACATCCTTTTCCTTAAAAATCTTCAAAATAGTCTCCTTATGGTCTTTCGTTAGTAGCATCTCCAATGCATTTTCTATAGCGAATTTCTTAGCCCACTTATCAGGAGCTAAATCATCTAACTGATTCAAAAGCGGTTGAACAGCATCATCCCCCATTTTTATAATCTGTTTTACAAGTACATTGTCATGCGTATAGGAATTTACCCCTTCAAATTCTTCTAGAATCTTTTCTACTTTCTCCCCTGTATCCGCAATATCAGATACATCAACCCTGGAATATTGATATTCCGAATCAGGGGTACGATATACATAAGAAAATTTGTTAAATCGATACACAGTTAACAAAACAAGACTAAGTGCCGCAATGCTGATTACCAAAGAGATTACACTCATTACATAAAGCTTTTTCATAGCACACCTCCCATTTTTATTTCCCACTTAATTTCAATATCCAGGTAGCTTTCTCAACTTCACTACCAATCAACTGACCAGATACTATATACCAGCCACCAGAAGCAGACTGAATACAATTAGCATCAGCATTATTAAATGTCTTGTCCCACAGCAGATTGCCATTGCTGTCTAATCTCAATATCCATGCATCACAATCATCTTTCCACTTGTGACCAACTATTATGTAACCACCGTCGGGAGTCTCTTGGACAGAAGCAGCTGAATCACTGCCTTTTCCACCAAATACCTTATCCCATAATAAATTGCCATTGTAGTCCAGCTTCAATACCCAAATATCGAGGTCGCCACTGCCTTTTGATTTAGTCCATCCAGCCACTATATATCCTTCATCAGAAGTCTGCTGGATAGAAAAGGCATCGTCATCCTTAGTTCCGCCAAATGTCTTGTCCCACAAAAGATTCCCATTGGTATCCAGCTTCAACACCCAGATATCCATGCCACCAGCGCCTTTTGATGTGGTATATCCAGTAACCACATATCCATTATCAGAAGTTAAAGCAAGAGAAAAGGCCCAATCATTCCTTTTCCCTCCATATACTTTGTCCCATATAATATTGCCATTGGGGTCCAGTTTCATTATCCTGACATCACCAGCACCTGCACCTTTTGATGCGGTGGTGCCGGTCACTACATATTCGCCATCAGAAGTCTGCCTGATGCCACGAAACCTGTCATGCCTGCTTCCGCCAAATTTTTTGTCCCATAACAGATTGCCTCTGGCATCCAACTTCCATACCCGAGAATGTTCCTCTCCTGCTTTAGATTCAGTTTGGCCGGGTACAACAGTTTTCTTGGTCATCCCAGCCAGTATATATCCGCCATCTAAGGTCTGCTGAATGCAGCCAGCCCTATCATCATTCCATGTCCCACCAAGTTTTTTATCCCATAATAAATTGCCCTCACCATCCAATCTTAATACACAGACATCATATCCACCCGCAGTTGAACGAATATCACCAGCTATTATATATCCGCCATCAGAAGTCTGCTGGATAGAATCACCTGTGCTATTCAAAGCCCCGGAGAATATTTTGCTCCAGACTACTTCTCCTTCAGCTTTTACCGGCCTCGTTTGTTTCTCAGTAGTTTGTCGTGGTTGCTGAGGCAAAATTTTTTCTCTAGTGGCATGGAACAACATAATACATAAGATTCCACCAACCAAAGCTACCAAAAGCAATATCTGTATAAGTATCTTTTTTTTCTTCATTTTGGTCTTTTGCTAGTTAGACACTTTCTTTTCAAAATTCCTTCAAATTATTCATCAAAATGTATTTTCCTCTAAATTGTAGATGGCTTTTCCCAAATATCCCGACTCTCTTATTTCCCGGTAGAAAATAGCAGGTTCTCCTTTTCCGGTTACTGGGTTTTGCTCCTGCAAAACTACTATTTGATAGCGCGGAGATTGGGCTATCTTTCCTAAAAAAGCAAGCTGTGTTTCCTGAGCCTCTTTCTCTCTTTCAAGTCGTTCCAATTTTACCTGAAGTTGGAGCATCTGATTCCGATAGGAAAGCATACGATTGTGCTCTCGTATTAGAATTCCTGAAGCGAGAAAAACGAAAATGATTGAGCAGGCAACTAAAACTGGCTTTATTTTGAAAGATTTAGCCGGGGAAAAACGATAATGAGGTGTTAATCTATACCTTAATTTATCTTGAAATTCCTGCCAGTATTCTTTTGGTCTCTCCGCTTTAGCCTTCTGCGCTAATAGGTTACCTACTCTTTTTAACAGTTCCAATTCTTTTTGGCAATTAGCACATTTATTCAAATGTCTTTCTATCCTTTCTTTGTCTCTGCCAAAGAGAGCATTGTCAATATAAGGAAGAAGCATTTTTCGGATTCTATGACATCCCCTCATTTTAAATCACCTCTTTTTCTGATTTCAGGAGATTGGTTAATTTTTCTTTTAGTTTTTTCCTTGCATAAAACAACCTTGACCAGACAGTTCCTTCTGAGCAACCTATTATTTTTGAAATATCCTTATGGGAAAACCCTTCTATATCATGGAGAATAATTACCATTCTATGTCTGAATGGAAGAGTATCGATTGCTTTACCAATTGCCTCGTTTGTTTCTTTGGAAATTAGTTCTTCTGCAGGATTATCTCTTTTCATTGTTAAGTCCTGGACACCTATTGCATCTTCAAACGGTAGAGTATTGGCGGTTCTACTTCTTAGATAATTTTTACACACATTCATCGTCATCCGATAAAGCCATGTAAGAAAGGAAGACCTGCCTTTGAATTTATGGATTTTCTTGTATAACCTGATAAACACTTCCTGAGCAATATCTTCTGCATCTGCATGGTTATGAACCATCTGATAGGCAAGATCATAAATTCTCTTCTGGTAAAGAGAAACTAATTCACCAAAAGCCTCCGCATCTCCTTCCTGAGACCTTGCAACTAAAAGAGTTTCCTTTTCGTCCATTAAAGAGCCTTCATCTAGTTAGACACCTACTTTTTTAAAAACCTTCAATTTTTGTATACTGCCATACAAGACAATATACCTTTGTAAGGGATAGAAGTAATGACCTGAATTATACCCCATTGCCAAATGGATTGTCAATGAAGCGGAATTTCCTGTCAAGACGAAATAGAAATGTCCT
>JAGMAN010000059.1 GCA_023130215.1 bacterium | reverse complement strand
CAAGCTTGCCCCCTTTTAGAAAAACTTTCTCAAAGAAGGACTTCTCCTTTCCCAATGCTCTTACTCTGAGAAAAATTCTTATATTGGTCAGGTCAGCCAAGATTTGAAAATATTCCTTAAGGAAAGGATCCCCAAGAGCCCTTCCATGAAAAAGGCTGGACATCTCCTTATCCAGAAGAATATCTATCATCTGGGGGTCACCAGTTTCCTCAAACCCTTTTTCTGCTCTCTCAACTGCTGTCCTCAGCTCATCAGGCAGCTCGGTGTCCTCTCCCCCTTCTACAATCTTTCTTAGCTTCTCGGATTGGACAAGGCCAGCGTCTATAAGATATCCCCTCACCTTAGTGTCAACGGGCAAACCTGTTAAGTATTTCTGCTTCAAAAGCACTTTCAAATTATGAAAATCGTATCTTAACCGAAACAGGTCTGTCAACTGCAGGTCCAGGCTCAGATGAGAAATAAGGCTTAGAACTCTTTTTAGCTCTTTATTTAAGGCGATCTCAAACTCATCCGGGCTCTTTATTTCAGACAGCAGGGGCCCATAATCGGTATCAGCCAATGCCCTCAAGACATCGCCTATGTCCTCGGCTCCAACCATCTGCTCAAATCGTTCCCTCTTGAGGAGCCTGGTCTCCAGTGCCCGGATTCTTCCCACCGCATAAGCGTATCTTGGGTCTTCAGCCACTGCGATTCCCTCGGAAAAGGATACTTGCTACTTCCCCCTCTAACTCTTCCCGCTTTACTTTGAAGATAGAGGTGAAGGTGCACTTTATCTCCTTGCGACCGGACCTGAGAATGAAGCCTCCTGAGAATTCCCTTCTCTCAGGAGAGAGTCTCAGTTTGCCTGACTTGCCATTCTCAGCTAACCCCTCATTAACTTCCTCTAAGAATGAAGGAGTCATCCGTTTCTCGTCCCGGGGGGAGATAATCACCTCTTCTTCACCAGACTCCACCGTTTGAAGTAGCATCTTCTTAATGGTGCTGCAGTACTGGCCATTAGAGAGATTCTCAAGATGCTGAAGAGCCATCTGGAAAGCCTCTCCTATGAGGCTCTGCTTCTTCTTCAAAATCTCCTTTCTTGATTCTAAGTTAGATAGGGTCAATATTCTTCTTCGCTCCTTTAAGGAAGAGGCCTTGCCTTCTTTTATGAGACTCTCCCTGATTGAGGAGGCCTCATTTTTAGACTCTTCTAAAATTGCCTCTGCTCTTTCCTTAGCCTCCTTCCTTATCTTTTCAGCCTCTTTATGAGCATCTTCCCGGATTCTTTTCAAAATATCTTCAAGAGCCATCTTTTTCCTAACCCTGATTAAATCTTTATCCCATTCAGGAATAGAATACTAATCAGCAGTCCCAGGACAGCATATGTTTCGACAAGAGCTGACATAATGACTGCCTTGAAGAAATCGGACGGTTGCTTGGCAACCACTCCGGCCCCGGCGGCTGATACCCTTCCCTGATGGATCCCGGATACCAACCCAGCTACAGCTATTGGAAGACAAGCCCCGAGTATCTGCCATCCCTGCTGTGTAGTGATTGCTGCCAATCCCTCAGCCCCAAAAAAGCCTAACCTGTTCATTACCATGATCCCGATCAGAAATCCATAGATTCCCTGCGTCCCGGGGAGGGCAACCAGGATAAGGAGGCTGCCGAATTTCTTCGGATCCTCACTCATAACTCCATCGGCTGCCTGGCCCGCTAATCCAATCCCGATAGCTGAGCCACATCCAGCCATGAACACAGCCAGTGCTCCTCCGACTATTGCTAACACCAAACCCATTTCCATCTCTCCACCTCCTCAATCCCCTCACCTTTATCAGTGAATTCAGTGGCTTCCATTACCTGACCACAGTGAACTTGTTTTGCGCTTTGAACGGTTCAAATGCTTTTCCGCCACCTTCAAAGAAATAAGGGAAGAATTCAACAAACTGAAGCCTTGTGGTATGGACGAAGCCGCCTAAGGTATTTATGGCAATATTGAATATATGCCCTCCGATTAAGATCACAATCATTGCCAGCCAACCAAAAAGTGGAATCATATCCCGGGCCAGCCCTGCCACCAAGTTCACCGTCATAGCAATTACTCCCGTAGCCATCCCTAAAGCCATCAGTCTTGAGTAACTCAGGACATTCCCTAAAAGATTTTTCAGCCCATCTAAAAGGAGAATAAGACCAATTCCTATGCCTGCCAATTTTCTCTCTCTGCAGAGTCCCCTGAGGATAACCCTCGTAGAAGCGCCTGAGATCAGTAACCACTTTCCTATAGTCTTCGCACCGGGACCGATAAGCCCTCCCCCTAAGACAAGCACCAATATTCCGGCAAAGACCAACAGCCATGCTCCTTCAGAAAATAGAGCATCAGCCCACTCCTTTTCCCTTACATCCTTAATTAGTTTAATGATAGTCCCAAAGCAGACCTGTCCAAACCCTAAAGAAAGAGCCAATTTGAAGAAGATCATCGGCTGGTCAAGCGGGTTGAATAGGGCAATAGACTTAAAAAATTGAGGGGCCCGGGGAATCTTAGCTACCTCAATCCCAAACCATCCTCCCATCAAAGCTCCACAGATAAAGGTTGCCACCCCTCCAAGGAAGAGGAGACGAAATAACTCTTGCCCAACTTTCATCTTCTTCATCCCTAACAGGGTAAGAGCCAGGAGAATCAGACCGTAGCCAGCATCAGATACACACAATCCAAAGAAAATAAAGAAGAAAGGAGCCAGTAAAGGAGTGGGGTCAAGTTCCCGGGAGTGAGGAAGACCGTAGAGGTTAGTCACCATCTGGAATGGTTTAACCAACCTGCTATTCTCTAAATCAACCGGTGGTCTCTCTCCTTTCTCGGGTTTAATTGGACTAATCTCTATCTCCGGGAATTTTCTATCCAGAGTCTTCTTAAGAGCTCCAAGATGGCTTCTCTTTATCCAGCCAGTTACGATGAATGTCTCCGCCGTCCGGGCGAAAAGATTTTGAATGGACTTCCTCCCCCGCAGGTTAGATAAATGGTCATGGACAGCCATGAGCCTTGTCTTTTCCTTTAGCATCTGCTGGCTCTTAGCTATCAGAGCTTCCTTTTCTTCCTCTACTTTCTGAAGGTGTTTTTCAATATCCTTCAGTATATCCTCTGGCTTTCCCTTAAGCCCGGGGAAATTGACCGGGGTAAATTGGCACTCTCTCAGGATACTAAAAATCTCCTCCTGGTGCTCTTTCAGGTAAAGCAAAAGGCAATATTTGACCGATTTCGTCTCTTCTATAACCTGGATGAAGATTTCCCTGGAGACCTCTTCCGTTCTCTCTTTCATCCCCTGCGGGCCAAAGTCTCTATTTGACACCGTCCCTAAACTAACTTTCGTCTCCCTTGTCTCCCTGAGTTCCTCCAAAGGGATGTTTAGCCTCTGCCAGGGACGAAGCTCTACTGCCTGCCTGGATAACTTCAGCCGGTTTGCCTCCATCTCTTTCAGTTCTTGCTCTAACTTCTGGCAAGCCTGGCAAAACCGGGCATAATCAAAGTTTTGAATAATATTGAGAAATTCATCCTTACTTAGGTTAACCCTGGCCGGAAAGAAGGATTCTCCAGGGCCCCTCTTCTCAAACTGAGCTAAGTAACTCAAGGCACTTTCTATCTCTAGTTGCCTCTTCTCTAACCGCTCATCCCCATCTTCTCCCTTCAAGAGGAACTCCTCATATTCAGAATCTTTGAAAGTCTCTCTTAAATCAGTGATTTCCATCAAGCCCAGTCTTTGAAGCTCGGCAACCACTTCCTCCCGGGCTAAGTTATGCCCGACGATTTGAATCTTAGCCATCCGACTCA
>JAGMAN010000058.1 GCA_023130215.1 bacterium | reverse complement strand
CCAACAGCCCTTTCCTTAATGGAGTCGGCTTCCCTCTTTGCTTCCACCTCCGCCTCAGTCGCTACCTGCCTGCCCTTAGCCCGAGCCTTCTCTATGGTTTCCCTGACTTCTTCCTTTGCTTTCTCAATAAACTCTTCCGCCTGGCTCTCCACCTCCCTGATCTTCTTGATTGCTTCGGTCAAGGCTTCCCCTCACCCATTTCGTATGACTCCAGCAACTCCTTCTCCTCTTTATCCAGTTTTACTTTTCTTCACCTACGAAGATGATCTCGTAGCCTGCGTTCAGCTTTTTCATTGACTCCACAATCTCCTGGTGGAGCTGCCTGAGACTTCCTTCCTCGTTAAAGGCCGGGACCACTATAGATAATTTGCTCATTGATAGCATTGACTATGGTTTTTAGCTCCTCATCAGTTAGTTCCGGAAACATGGGCATTGAAAGTATCTCTTGAGAGATCTCTTCTGCAATGGGGAAGTCGCCTTTTTTATAGCCAAGGTGGCTATAAGCCTCTTGTAGGTGCAGGGGAATAGGATAATGCAAGCCAGTGGCTATTCCCCGGGCCTTTAAGTGCTCCTTTAATTTATCCCTCTCCTTCGTTCTAACGACATATAAATGGTAGACATGCTTTGCATATTCCCTCTCTAAGGGAGTTATAACGGCGGTATCAGCCAATAAATCATTGTATAATTTTGCTCGGGCCCGGCGGGCCTCGTTCCATTCATTTAGTCTGGCTAATTTCACCTTCAAGATAGCCGCTTGCATCGCATCCAGGCGATAGTTGTAACCTTCTATTAAATGCTCGTATTTCTCCCGGCGGCCATGATTCCGGAGAAGCTTCACTTTATTAGCCATCTCATCATCATCGGTTACTACCATTCCTCCATCGCCATAAGCTCCTAAGTTCTTGCCGGGATAAAAACTGAAACAATTAATATCCCCAATGCTTCCCACCCTTCTCTCCGCCCGAGTCCGCCCTGGGCGGATTCGACTTTTACACGATAGAGCACGGTAAAACACGGTGGAACAGTGCCGATTCTCAGGCAGTGCCGTTTCGCAGGCAGTGCTGTTTGCACTGTAAGTTGCCCCATGCGCCTGAGCCGCATCTTCAATGACTTTCAGGTTATATTTTTCCGCTATTTCCATGATGGGGTCCATATCGGCTGGATGGCCGTAGAGATGCACCGGTAATATGGCCTTCGTTCTTTCAGTTATCTTCTCTTCTATCTTAGAGACATCGATATTGTAGTCCTTGGAATCAATATCAACGAAAACAATCTTCCCGCCCACTCGGGAAATGGCCTCAGTGGTGGCAATGAAAGTGTAAGGAGTAGTAATTACCTCATCTCCCTCCCCGACCTCACAGGCAATCAAGGCTAAATGAAGAGCGGCTGAGCCCGAGCTTACCCCAATAGCATATTTTGCTCCACAGAACGAGGCAAATTCCTCTTCAAACTGCTTAACCTCTTCCCCTAAGATAAAAGCTGAGCTTTCCACAACCCTTTTAATACTGGCCATCACTTCATCCTTAATGGCTTCGTATTGTCTTGTCAAATTAACCAGTGGTATAGTCATCGCTGGTGAATACCTTTCTCTCCTTAATCGTAGCCACACAATAGAATACTCTATTCTGGAACATATGCCTTAAGACAAAATTTTAGGAATCTCCTTAAGAGAGGACCCTTTCTCCTGAATTTCCAGCCGGAGACTAAGTCGTAGCCTGCGTTCAGTTCTTTCACCGACTCCACAATCTCCTCATGGAGTTGCCTGAGACTTCCTTCCTCGTTAAAGACCGGGACCACTATTTAAATAACTCGGTGAAGCCTTTCGACCTTAGGTCCATATAGCCATACCATATGAGGTTCTAATCGTTCCTCATTCTGGATTACTATTTAGGTAGTAACCATCTCAAATTCTGCGAGAGGGAAAGAGATGGTCTTTTGAATATGTTCGCGTTGTTGAGCAATCTCCTCAAGATGTTTATAGACAGGTGCGTCAAAATATTGTTCGGCACATTTGTTGCACACCCAAGCAGGCACGCTTTCGACGTAAACTGTTTGCTCTTTAAATCGAAACCGGGCTAAAACGCGCCGTTGCTCCATCTCTCCATCACAGAACTCACATCTATCTCCTCTCATTGTATATCTACCCCCCTCTTTTTTAGTCCTCAGTATAGGCTGTGATAATTAACAACACACCCGACAACAGAAAACGACACACTGCATACGCAGGCCGGTGGTCAAGGGCTTCTCCAAACACTTCATACCGCGTGCCTCGCAGGTCATGCGTAAATTTTTGTGAGATTTCACCTGTGAGGATGATATTCTCAACATCATTTGCTATCAAGGAATCCTCTGCCATTTCTTCGTTGGCATGAGTGCTGATGCGGTATTTTTGTTCACGAATGGCTTGTCGTATACGTTGCAATACATTCATTTCAATGTGTTTTCTCTTTCGTTTCTCCTCCCAATAGAACTCGCTATCAACATGCATCAGTGGTGACAGCTACCTTTAGGCTTTCACATGGTCTGACGACTCCAGAAGCGTGGCAATCTTGTTCCTTTAAAACAGACTTCATCTGCTGAATGGTTTTATTATCTATTTCCCCAATCTTCTTAATCAATCTTCTCTTATCCTTCCTCAAATTATTGTGACTTGGCGATAGCACAAGGGAAATGGATATGGGCTACTGCAGGAGATGCTGGACCGGAAGGATAAACAACGATATTAGTGATGACCGGTTCCCCAAGATGGGAAACATAGATACCTTCAGGAGTGATAGTGAGTTGTTGTTTTCCCGTCGGGATATCATTCTTGTAAAAATAGCCTGCTGCATAGATGAGTGCTACGCCTACAGCACCCGGGTAGGTAATGGCTACATCTACATATTCATCGGTGAGTGTAGTTCCTCTACCGTCCCTGACAAATACCTTTACACTGTTGGTAGTGAGATTCTCTAAAGGGTCAAAAATCTTCATAGTGATATCTCCGGCATAGCCAGTGCCACCCGGAACTTTATCCGAGCCGTAACTGGTAATTGTGCCGGCTGAGGCGTCATAGATATATTCATTCCCCCACTCGTCCCTTTTGAATTCGTCGGAGCCCTGGAAATTTCCTGAGATATATGGTCCATCCCAGCCAGTAACTCCAGGGTCTGTGACCAAGGCATCCAATCCTTGAACATCGGCGGGCAGACTACCACAATCTCCTACATAGCCGAAATCTGTTCGTATACCCTTTTCTTTAATCTCCGCATTTCCCACCAGACCGAAGATGAGACTTGCCATCTCTTCCCCTGTCGCCTCAAATCTCGCCCTGTTTATACTCACTGCTGTAAACCTAACTCCCACTGCTGCCAGCATGCCGATAATAACAATAATAAGGACGACCTCTATCAGGGTGAAACCATATTTCATAACGAAATTCAAACTGACCTACCTCTCTATAACAATGTAATCTATAACTGCGCTTGTGGAAGAACAGTTAACAGCCTGGCCCTTGGTATTTTCAACTATCAAGTCAAAATCATCGTAATTTGTATCATCTGTTGCGGTAACTCTCAACCTGAACGCTTTAGCAGGCCCGGTTCGGAGTGTAAGTACGACAGAGAAGGGGCCACCAACCGCCGTAAAAGTTACATTAGCAGCGCCACCAGCAGAAGTAACTTCTACTTGACCAGCTCGATACTCCTTATATATCTCAGCTATGGTTCCGGCAAATCGGATTTTAGTCACACTTGCCGGAGCCGGGGTTGGGCCGCGCGGGTAAACGGATACTATGGATTCTAAAGCACCTCCTAATTTGCCAATATAACCAACAGTAGGTGTGGCGGTAATCTTCCAGTTTCCAATTGGAACTATTCCATTTAGATAAAAGTAACCTGAGGCGTAAAGCAAGTTATAACTTACCCCTCCGGGGTCATCTATGGTTACGCCTACATAGATGTTGGTAAGAGTAGTCCCATTACCATCTCTAACATAAACCTTGATGCTATTTTTTGTAGCGTTATCAATGGGGTCAAGAATAACTTTGGTTATATCTTCTGCATATCCTGTTCCTCCGAAAGCACCATCAGAGCCATAACTGGTTATTGTGCCGTCAGCCTTGATGTTATATTCCGTCCCCCAGGCATCGGTCTTAAAGTCATCAGGGTCTTGAGTGAATTCATTGCTGATATAAGGTCCGTTCCAGCCAGTTACGCCGGGATCTGTAACCAGGTCATCAAGGCTTGAAGGTAAAGCCGCGCAATCTCCCACATATCCAAAGTCGCTCCGCAGCCCGCTCTGGATAAGGGAAGGGTTACCTACTACGGCAAATACAAGGTGCTCCATCTCTTTGCCTGTGGCCTCAAACCTGCTCCTGTCAAGGGCTGTATCTACCAGTCTCACGGCTAGAGCGGCAAGGATGCCAAGGATAACTATGACGATAATAACCTCCATCAGGGTGAACCCTTTATTTATCATAAGAATCTCTCTTACTCAAGCAATTTGACTACAATATCGTCTCCGCCACCAGCGACACCGTCGGGACCCTTGCTGGTGATAGTAGCGGCCACATTACTATAGATATACTCATTTCCCCAGGCGTCCTTCCTGTAGCTATCATCCTTGCCTTTCTCAATGTATGGCCCGTTCCAGCCGCGGCGGGTAAATTTATTCCAGGCAGGGGCGCCGTCAAGGTTTTCTACCAGACACCCAAGACCATTTTCCTGGCTGGGCAGACTTCCTACATCCCCTTTATAGCCAGGGTTTACATATCTGCCTTCCACAATGGCATTAGGGTCACCGACCAGGGCCTTCTTGAGGTTCTTCATCTCAT
>JAGMAN010000057.1 GCA_023130215.1 bacterium | reverse complement strand
TTGGCAGTGAACAAAAATACTGATTTAGAGGACCAATATAAAGGAGCAGAAGAAGCTGAACCTTCCTACATTTTGAGGAAGGAAGCTATGGATAGTAAGTGCTTTACCAGGATGCTTATTTATATGGAGTTCGATTCCAACAAGAATATCCTCTCCCACGAGGTCAGCGGTGGCCAGTTTATCAGTGAGGAGGAATTTAATGCTTGACAGCTATTTCTTAGGTAAGTATAATTTAGCTTGGCTATCCATGTGGGAGATAAAAGCTTGAGAACTTTTACCCCTAAAGCTGCGGAAATAGAGAGAAAGTGGTTTATGGTTGATGCCAGAGGTAAGCGTCTGGGTCGTCTGGCCAGTGAAGTGGCCAGGATTCTTAGGGGCAAGCATAAAGCCATATACGCGCCTCATCTGGATACAGGCGACCATGTAGTCATCATCAATGCTAATGATATCGTGGTCACAGGGAAGAAGGCGAAGGAGAAAACTTACTATCGCCACAGTGGCTATGCCGGGGGACTTAAGTCTGTGAAGTTTGAAACCTTGTTCAAAAAGAATCCGGAGAAGGTCTTAAGAAAGGCTGTAAGGGGAATGCTGCCAAAGAATACTCTGGGTCGGGCTATGCTCAGAAAGTTACAGGTCTATGCGGGAGCAGACCATCCCCACCAGGCCCAGAAGCCAGAGATATTAGAAATAAGAGCGTAGTCCCCGTTCTTGCTTTCGCAAGAAAGCACGGGGATAGGAGAAAGGAATGGCTGATATTCAGTATTGCGCTACCGGGAGGAGGAAGGAATCGGTGGCTCAGGTTAGACTCATTTCTGGCAAAGGCAAGATGGTAGTAAATGGACGGAGCCTTTCCCAGCATTTTGGTCGAAGTACTCTTGAGGTGCTCATTAAAGAGCCTTTCCAGTTGACTGAGACTGCTGATAAGTTTGACCTTGTGGCCAAGGTCAGGGGAGGAGGGCTTTCTGGTCAAGCTGGGGCTGTGCGCCATGGCATTGCTCGTGCACTCCTTGGCATGGACGAAGGGTTAAGGCCAGTTCTGAGAAAAGCCGGGATGCTCACCCGCGACCCCCGCACGAAGGAGAGAAAGAAATACGGTCAGAAGGGAGCCAGAGCCAGATTCCAATTCTCCAAGCGATAAAACAGAATTCAGGTTCAGCATTATTAAGTGTTACCTGGAATTAATAACATGGGGTAGAAGGGAAATGCTTCTACCTTTTTTATAAGGAGGTCACCACTCAATGATTAAAGCAGGAATAGTGGGAGCCACTGGTTACGGAGGAGGGGAACTGATCAGGTTGCTCCTCTCTCATCCTCAGGCAAAGATTACTGCCATGGCCGCCAAGATGGATGGGAAGGTGGTTAAGATTTCTGATATTTTGCCTGCTTTAGAGGGGAAACTAAATATTGCCTGTTCTGACCTTAATGTTGAGGAGATGGTTGAGAAAGCAGATTTTTTCTTTCTGGCCCTTCCTCATAAGGTCTCTCTGGACCTTGTCCCTCAATTCCTTAAGGCGGGCAAAAAAGTGGTTGACTTCAGTGCTGACTATAGGTTTGATGATTCTGAAGTTTACGAAGAATGGTACCAGGTAAGACATACCAGTCCGGAGCTATTGAAGGAAGCCGTTTATGGTTTACCCGAGCTTTATAGAGATGAAATAGGGAAAGCTCGCCTAATAGCCAATCCCGGCTGTTATCCCACGGGTGTCGTATTAGGTGTAGCTCCCCTTCTTTCTGAAGGTTTAATTGATACTGAGAGCATAATTGCTGATTCTAAATCCGGTGTCTCCGGAGGGGGAAGGTGGCCGGGGGAAGGTTTTAACTTCTGTGAAATTGAAGAGAATTTCAAGGCTTATAAGATAGCAGGCCACCGCCACCAGCCGGAGATGGAACAGGAACTTTCTAAGTTAGCCAAGAAAGAGGTCCGAATCACTTTTACTCCTCATCTCCTTCCTGTGAAAAGGGGCATTTTGACCACCCTTTACCTGGATTTGAAGAAAGAGATGAAGACAGATGAGACGTTAGCGGTTTTCCGGGATTTCTATAAGGATGAGCCTTTTATAAAGGTCTTAGAGTCTGACAAATTCCCCGAGATAAAGAATGTCTGCGGAACAAATTTCTGCCATATCGGTGCAAAGGTAGATGAACGCACAGGGCGTGTTATCGTCATCTCTACCATAGATAATCTGGTCAAGGGAGCTTCCGGCCAGGCGGTTCAGAACATGAATATCATGTGCGGATTCAATGAGAAAGAGGGATTGGAACAGGTTGCCCTTATACCATGACGAAGGCGATAAGGGGTGGTATCACTGCCCCAAAAGGTTTCAAGGCATCCGCAGTTAACTGTGGAATCAAAAAGCGAAGAAAAGACTTAGCTCTCATATATTCAGATATCCCTGCCCGGGCAACTGCCCTTTTCACCACCAACCGCATCCAGGCCGCTCCCCTCATCATTGCCAGAGAGCATCTCAGGAATAGTCGCGCTCAGTCTATCATCATCAACAGCGGCAATGCCAATGCCTGCACCGGTCCGAGGGGACTGGACAACGCCCGTTTAATGGCTAAACTCACCGCCGAGCAACTGGGAATCAAAGAAGAAGATATTCTGGTTGCCTCCACCGGGATAATCGGGAAGCCTCTGCCCATGGACTATGTGGAAAAGGGAGTCAGAAAATTAGTTCCATCACTCAGTCGTCAAGGAGGAAGAGAAGCGGCTCAGGCCATTATGACCACTGATACTTCAGTGAAAGATATGGCAGTTAAGATACAACTCAGGGATAAGAAAATAAGGGTAGGTGGGATGGCTAAGGGAGCCGGGATGATCTCACCTCATTTAGCTACCATGTTGGTTTTCCTCACCACCGATGCCCTCATCTCTAAGGAAGCACTGAGAAAAGCATTAAAGGTTTCCGTGGATAAATCCTTCAATTCCATTACCATTGACGGAGCGATGAGCACCAATGACATGGTAGTTATCCTGGCTAATGGACTTGCTAAAAATGATGAGATAAGAGACAGCGGAGAAGATTTCTCGCGATTCCAGGAAGCTCTGGACCGGGTCACCCTCTACTTAGCTAAAATGATGGTAGCCGATGGGGAAGGAGCCACCAAGTTCATAGAGGTGAAGGTGAAGAATGCTAAAAACTTCTTGGAGGCAAAAAGGGCAGCCTCCTCCATTGCCAATTCAAATTTGGTTAAGACCGCTCTCTACGGGGAAGACCCAAACTGGGGAAGAATCATGGCTGCTCTCGGTCAGGCCGGGGTTGAGCTAAATGAAGGAAAGGTGGACATCCGTTTGGGAAGACAATTGATAGTTAAAGGGGGAAAAGAAAAAAAGTTTGATTCGGCGAAAGTTAAAAAAATAATGGCTGAGCCAGAGATCAAAATTACAGTAGACCTGAACTTAGGAAAAGGTGAAGCTACTTTCTGGACCTGTGACCTCTCAGAAGATTATGTCAGGATTAATTCTCGTTACCCAACATGAAACTTTCCATCATCATTCCCGTCTACAATGAAAGAGAGACTATCCTGAAAATTTTAGAGAAGGTGAAAGCTGTCCCGTGGGAGAAAGAGATAATCGTAATTGATGATGGCTCCGATGATGGAACCAGAACAGTGCTTCAACACTACTCCGATAAAGAGACAGTGAAGGTTTATCATTCCAGGAACATGGGGAAAGGCGCAGCTATCAGAACAGGGCTTAATCGAGTGACCGGAGATATAGTCATCATTCAGGATGCTGACTTAGAATACGACCCCGAGGACTACTCCCGCCTGCTGAAGCCCATCCTTACAGGGAAAGCCGAAGCGGTCTACGGCTCCCGTTTTTTAGGAGAGCACAGGGCCATGTTCTTCTGGCACAGCATGGGAAATAAACTGCTCACCCTTGTAACCAATATTCTCTTTGACAGCACATTAACTGATATGGAGACCGGCTATAAAGTTTTTAAGGCTGACCTCATTAAGGAGATGAAGATAAAGTCCAACAGGTTTAATTTTGAACCGGAGATAACAGCTAAAGTTCTTAAGAAAGGGCATAGGGTCTACGAAGTTCCCATCTCCTACACTGGCCGGGAATACCGGGAAGGGAAAAAGATTACCTGGAAGGATGGCCTGGTAGCCCTCGCCTGCCTCATCAAGTATCGGCTGATAGATTAATGTCAGGTCTCAACATTTGCTTTTATTTATAGGGCGCTTAAGTATGAGCCTTTTGAGATAGTTTGCTTCCTCGAATCTGAAGGAAAGGGAGATAAGGAGAAAGGTTATTATCCCAACTAAAATAGGTATAAATACTGCAAGACATTTCTGAGACAAGCTGGCCATGACTGACTCCATCATAAATGCACCAGCTACCAGATGGCAGACAAAACCCATGAGGATGGAAGCTGAGATAATGCGCAAGAGGGAATTTAAAATAGCTTTCCCGTTCACTCCCCCTATTCTTCTGGACAGAATATGAAGCAGTAGGCCCAGATTTATTAGGGCTGATAGAGAAGTAGCCAAAGCTAATCCTCCTAACCTCAGAGGCCACATTAAAATCAGATTGAAGATTATGTTCAGCCCCATAGTTAGACAGCCCACTTTAACCGGGGTCCTGGTATCCTGAAGTGAGTAAAAGGCTCGACTGATTATCTGGACACCGGCGTAAGCAAAAAGTCCGATAGAATAGTAGAATAAAGCACTGGCCGTATTCTGGGTCGAGACAGCATCGAAGGCATGGCGCTCGAAGAGAAGTGAGATTATTCTCCTTCCCAGAATCATTAATCCAACCGAAGCGGGAATGATGAGGAAAAATACTGACCTTAAGGCGAAGAGAAGAGTTTTCTTGAGCTCTTCTATCCTCTCCCGGGAAACCTGGCCAGCCATGATTGGAAAGATAGCCGTGGCCATGGCTATCCCAAAAATAGCCAGGGGAAGCTGCATCACCCGGTTTCCATAATAAAGGGAGGCAATGGCTCCTTCCCCCACAATAGATTCGAAAGAGCCGCAAATAGTGTCAATGATAATATTTATCTGGTAGACGGCCAGGCCAAGAGTAGCTGGACCCATCAGGAACACTACTTTCTTAACTTCAGGATGGCGGAAGACGGAAAAGACCTTAGCGGGCATCCCTTTCTTTATAAGGACCGGAACCTGGATGAGGAGTTGACCCAATCCTCCGGCCAGGACGGCCAGAGCTAACACCCGTGCCCCTTCTTCCGTCCCTGGCTTAACCAGGAAGAGAAGGGAAGTAATCATGGCCAGGTTGAGGATGATAGGAGCTATGGCCGGAAGGGCAAAATGCTTGAAAGAGTGGAGGATTCCCATGGAAAGAGCAGCAAGCCCAATAAAGAAGAGATAGGGAAAGAGTATTCTCAGAAGCTTAGCCGTCAGTTCCACCTTGCCGGGGGAGAAGCCGGGAACAATGAGTTTAGAGATGAACGGGGAGGCCAGAATGCCAAGGAGAGTTATTCCAGCCAGGATAACCAAGAGCAGGTTAAAGATAGCCATGGCTAAATGCCAGGCTTCTTCCTTACCTCTTTTAGTTAAATAATCGGTGAAGACAGGAATGAAGCTGGCAGAGAGGGCTCCCTCTCCCAGGAGGCGACGAAACAGATTGGGAATGCGGAAGGCAGCAAAGAAGCAAGTGGCAAAGATCCCCGTCCCGAAATGGGAGGCAATGAGCATATCGCGCAGGTAGCCTAAGATGCGGCTTGCCAGGGTGGCTGAACCAATTCCGCCAGCAGACTTGAGTATTTGCCTCTGCTCATCCATCCTATTTCTCCATATTTGGACAAATGCATTATATCAGGTGTTAAACTATTTGACAAGGTTTGGAAGGAGTGGTATATTAACGGAGATGGCGTTTAAAGTCTGGAAAGGAGATTGGCTATCATGAGGAAGGGAGCATTTATTTTTGTTTTGGCGGTGGTTGTCGGTCTGGTGCTATTCTTCCTTTGGACAAGGAGGATGCGGGTTATGCGTCCCGGGGAGCTTATTCCCGTGGAAGCTACTGCTTCTATGTCAATACCGGACATATCTGAGGCAGTTAAAAAATCAGATAGGCTGATTGAAGCGATGGGAATACCGAAAGGGAAGGAAGGTATTTTCAGCGATATTATGAAGGGAATGAAGTTGACTGAGGATATTGATAGCCCGGAGGATTTGTCAGGCTATGGACTTGAGCCAGAGGGAGGTCTCTGCCTGGTCTGGCACGACCTGAAGTTCAGGAGACGCTCATTAATCGCTCAGATTAAGGATAAGGATTTAACTGTAAAGACAATCAAGGAGAAACTCGCCGGCAGTGCCGAAAAGAGTTATAGTCGCATTCGTTACTGGGCTGGAGAGAAAGCCACTTGCGGCGTCGTATCTTCCTGCCTGGTCATCTCAAAGGAAGAGGAGGATTTCCTAACCATTGCCAGGCTGGCCACCGGGGAAGGTAAGGCACTTCGGCCAAAGGTTGCTGCTGGCTCGGAGTTAGCCTTTCATCTCAATTTAGTGAGGATATCCCCGGAGATAAAGTCAAAGGTAGAAATGGCTATGCCTTTCATTAAGATGGCCTCTCAGAGAGCAGGGCAGTCTAAGGGCGAGCCTGTCTCTCTCATCACTGCCATGTTAGAATTGGAGGTATCTGGGGCACTTGCCCTTTTAGGACAGCTAAACAGTTTCGGTCTAGCCCTTGACCTGGATAACGAGGAGGCAAAGATTACTACCTCTATACAATGCAAGGAGGATAGTGCTCTCAGAAAGTATCTGGTATCGCAGCCTGGCTCCTTCACACTTCTTGGCTATCTGCCGGAGGATGCTCCCATGGTCATGGGCTTCCGATATGACGCCGAGTTAGGAAGGTCAGCTATCAATGAGTGTGTGGCCAGTGTCCTGGATTTTATGGATAGTCGGACTGAGATGGCAGAGGGAGAAAAAATAAAGGGGTTAATAGAGGCCTGGAAGGAGTATGCTTCCTATCAAGGTAGTGAGTATGTTTTTTCCTGGCTGGCTAATCCAGGGACATTTCTTGACCTCCTTTACATCATGGAAGTCACCGATGGAGACGCTGCTTTAGCCGCCTATACCGATTTAGAGCTCTATAATCGTGCAGCTTTACCCTGGCTGACTCTTTCAGGAACTACGGCCCCTTCTAACCTCTATCAAGCTGGGCCCTCTGAGATGCACCAGGGCATTGAGATAAGACAGATTGTCCTGAAGGGCTACCGGGATGCTATGGCTAACATGATGGATTCTGCCTCGGAAGAGAGGCTCTCCTTATATCCACAGGACATTCACATGTGGTTTGCTTGTAAGGACAACATCCTGGTCTACAGCATAAGTGAAGAATCAGCATCAGTGAAGGCTGCCCTGGATCGAATCATAGGGGGGAAGCCGGCAACTGAGGCAGCCTACAAGGACCGGAGCATCTTACTGCGGATATCCCTTCTTGGAATGGCCAAGAACTTTGTTGGGGTGTTTTCCAAAATGTCTGCCCCTTCTCCTCTGACAGGAATTAACTGGGAGGATGTAAAGCCACAGTCCCGGGTAACTGTTAGTGGAGTTTTCTATGAGGGAGAACTGCAATATGAATTGACTATCCCGGCCCAGACAGTGCGGGAGATAATTAACCTGGGGCAGGTAGGGGAGAAATAAAATATGCCAGTAACTAAATCAGCTAAGAAGAGGCTAAAGACTGATGGCTTGCGTCATGCCAGGAATCTGAGGGTCAAGGGGGCCCTGAAGGCACTACTGAAGGGACTTCGCCGAGCTATTGACCTTAAAAAGGGTGAGGAGGCAAGGGCTATTCTGGTGAAAGTTAGCCGGGCTCTGGATCGGGCGGCCTCCAAGGGAGTAATCCATAAAAATACAGCTCGGCGCCGCAAGTCCCGTTTGGCTAAGAAGGTAAACAAACTCTCAACTGCGTAGCTTGATTATCAGGAACTCGGGGACAAACTAAATCATTACTCAGGTCCTTTCGGTTTTGAGTATATAGTTTGCGGCGTCCAGCAAGTCACGAGCAATATAATCAGGTTTTGCTTTGAACTCTTTGTCTTTACCGGCGTAACCGGTTTTTACCAGGATAGTTCCGGTCCCCGCCCGTCGGCCGGATTCAATATCCGTGGTTTTATCCCCGATAGTCCAACTCTTTGATAGGTCGAGATTAAGCTCTTCTTTGGCTCTGGTGAGGAGAGCTATATTCGGTTTCCGGCAACTACAGTTTTCGGTTTTGCTGTGTGGACAAAAATATATTTTGTCTATCATCACGCCACTATCAGAAAACTGTTTCAACATCTTTCTATTCACCCGGTAGAAATCTTCTGAAGAAAAATAACCCAGCCCGATACCAGCTTGTGCGGTGACGATGACCATCCTGTAGCCCATGGCTTGCATTTTTTTAAGCCCGCCTACCACATTGGGTAAAAGTTCAAATTTTTCCGGCTCATGCAGATATTCTATTTCCCGGTTTATTGTTCCATCACGGTCAAGAAAGATAGCCGGTGCGGTCTTCTTTGGTGGGGAGGGAAAACACACCGCCTTTTCTTTTTCTGCTCTATCTGCCTGTATTCCGAAACCTGAAGCTATCTTATTGATAATCTCAGTAGCCGATGTTTTGATGGTCACCGGTATCATCTTCACTTCGCCACCGACACTTTCCACTACCTCTTTGGAAGTGAGCTGTTCGGGTGAGTAATCCCCGGCTTTGATATAGTAATGCGGTTTAATTATTTCGATATTTCTTTTGTTCCTTCGTTCATTAAAGATGAATATATAGTCCACCGCCGCCAGGGCCGCGATAACCCTGGCCCGTTCCTTCTCTGGAATGACTGGCCTGGCCGGACCTTTGAATTTTTTTACTGATTCATCAGAATTTAACCCAACGATGAGGATATCACAGAACTTTTTTGCCTGCTGGAAATAGTCAACGTGGCCAGCATGCAGGAGGTCAAACACACCGGAAGTGAATCCTATCTTCTTATGCTGTTTTTTTAGTCCCTGGCAGATACGGGATAATTCTGTCCTTGTTTTGATTTTATCCTGAAGCATTATCTCATGTCTTACTCTCAACTGCATAGCTTGATTATCAGGAGTTCAAGGACTAAACGGGGAGTTAGTCTGCCTGACTTTGACTGAAGGTCAGCCTGGAGGAGATGGTAGAAGTTTTCCCTCAGCTTTTGGGGAGAGAAATTCTTTATCTGGTAGAGAAATCTTCTCCATAAGAAGGTGGGTATCTCAAGAGATTCAAGCGCCTCATCCCGTGCCTCTCCTCTATTTAGTCTGGCCCTGGCCCGGGACATCTTTCTCATATGATAGGCAATCAGCCCGATTATCTCAGGAGCTTTCTTTCCATCATCCAGCAACTTACCCAATATCTTAAGAGCTTTGCCTTTCTGTCTTTCACCGATAGCTTCGGTTAAGTTATAAGCCTTCACTTCCTTTGATTCACCCACCAGAGCTCTTACTTCTTGGACACCAATCTCCTTTTTATCGCCAGCATAAATGAGGAGCTTGGAGAGTTCACTCTCTAACTCTCTCAAGCTTTTACCTACCCTCTCCTTAAGCTCAAAGGCGGCCCGGGGAGCTATCTGCTTTCCCTTCTCCCTGCTCTTGAAGATAATCCAGTTAGTCAAGTCCTTTTCATAAATTGGCTGGAAGGAAACCTCTTTTCCCGACTTCACAAGATTGGAGTAAAATCTCTCCCTGCGGTCAAACTTGGAGCCCATGAGGACCAAACAGGTGAAGGGGGAAGGAGCCTGAGCATACCTTATAATTTCTTCTTTATCGGATGCAGGTAAGCGGTCAGCCTCTTTTACCACTACCAATCTCTTCTCAGAAATAAATGGCGCAGTGGAAGCTGTCCCGGCAATCTCCCCCCCCCTGGATTCCCTTCCATAAAAAAATTGATAGTTAAGGTTAGCTGTCTCCGGAGAGAGGAGATAGGATTTTAATTTCTTTAAAGCTTCCTCTTGCAGGAAGTCTTCTTCGCCCGAGAAGAGATAAATCAGTTCTACTTTGCCCTTTCCCAGTTTTCCTGTGAACTCCCGGTAATTCATAATTTTTCACCAGGTGTCTATAATCTGTCGCAGGATCTCTTTGGCCAGGTCCTTTAAGGCCTCATCCCGGGCTCCAGACTCCGTCCCGGCCAAGGACCCGGAGAGAAGGTAGCGAGCATCTCCCTCTATAATCTTATCCTTCCAGACAGTCTCGTCCTTACTCAAATTCTTTAAGGTGAGTTTAGCCCTTATCTTCAGCCGATACCCCTCCGCCTTATCATCTTCATCGTAGGTGAGGGGTTCAAGGATATATTCAATAACCGAGCCGGAGAGCCCAAGGTCAGCCTCTCGTTCTTTCACCACTTTCAGACTTCCGTCAAAAATGAACTCATCCCTTATCGCCTCAGCGACTAATGTCTCCAGTCCGTGCTCGTAAGTCTTATTCTCCAGATTTTTAATGGCGATAGCCTGAAGGCCAACTACTCCCGCATAGAAACTATAACCACATCCTGCTATTAAAAACAGGGAGAGCCCAAGGAAGGAGATAAGGAAGTAAATGTTAATCTGTGGTTTTAAGTTCATTTAACCGTTCCAGAGCAGACCGAGCCCACTTGATATCCGGGTAGTCATCAACTATCTCCTGATAGTAGATGCCGGCCGCCTCAGTGCTCCCTTGTTTCTCATAAAACTGGCCAATCTTATATATTCTCTCCGCCTTCCTTTCCCTTAAGGAGTTTATCTTCCCCTGGACTTCTTTGGACAGACTGCTTTCCGGGAAGCGTTTCCTGAATTCCTTAAAATGCTTTAATGCCTCTTCAGTCATCGTCTGGTCATACAGGGGAGAGAGGGACTGATTGAAACAAGAGAGACCAATTTCATAGAAGGCTCTTTCTACAAATTGGCTTTCTGGATAGTTCTCAATAACTTTTTCGTATTCAGATATAGCTTCAGACCAGCCACCTCCTTTAAGATAGCATAAGCCTATTCTATACTGAACTTCAGGAGCTCTTGAGCTGTAAGGAGCATTCTTTATCACTAATCGATAGACCTTAGCTGCCTTTTCATAGTTGCTCTCTACGAAGACTTTCTTGAACTTACTCTTAATCTCCTCTCCAAAGAAGATGTTGCCTATCCTGTACTGGCTCTCTACCACTTCAGCTACCTTATCGCTGGTTGGATAGTTATCAATTACCTTCTGATATTCATCCACTGCTTGCTGATATTCTCCCAAGGCCTCCCAGCAGTCTCCAATGGCATACTGGGAGCGAGGAGCATAGATGCTATCAGGGTAGTTTTTAATGAGCTTACGGTGCTCCTTAATGGCATCCTTATAGTCCTCTGCCTGGAAGAGACTCTCTGCCCAGGCAAACTGCTCCTCGGGATTTTCCTTCACTGCATACTTGGGGTTTATCCATTTCTTTGTCTCCGGAGTCCAGATCCATACAGCATGGCTCAGGGGAGCAAAGAAAACCCCTAAGGCAGTGAGAACAACTAAAATGAAAGTGTCCCTCTTATTCATTCCTCAGCGGAGCTTCTTCTTATGGCGATCCCGTTTCAGCCTCTTCTTACGCTTATGCTTGGCTATCTTAGCCCTTCTCTTCTTCTTCACTGATGGCATACTTCTCTCCTTTATAAACTCGCTTGAGATGAAGACTCTCGCTTTGTGTCCCTTATCCCTATTTTTTCTTTTTAGTACATCCCACCACCCGGCGGCATCCCACCACCCGGCGGCATTGGAGGAGTCTTCTCCTTTTCGGGAATCTCAGTGACCAGTGCCTCAGTAGTAAGGAGCAAAGCAGCAATACTGCCTGCATTCTGAAGAGCCAATCGGGTCACCTTGGTCGGATCAAGTATCCCTGCCTTTAGCATATCCTCATATCTATCGGCTTCCACATTGTAGCCAATGTCCGCTTTCTCCTTTAAAAGACGCTGGACGACTACTGAGCCTTCCTGGCCGGCATTGTCAGCTAATTGCCTGACTGGTCCCTCAAGAACCCTTCCAATGATGGCTACCCCTATGACTTCATCCCCTTCAAGCTTAAGGCCCTTCAATTTCTCGATGCAGCGAAGGAGTGCAACACCACCACCGGGCACAATACCTTCCTCAACGGCGGCTCTGGTAGCATGGAGAGCATCTTCAACCCTGGCTTTCTTCTCTTTCATTTCAGTCTCAGTGGCTGCCCCCACATTAATCACCGCTACTCCACCGGCTAGTTTAGCTAACCTCTCCTCTAACTTCTCCCTATCGTAATCTGAGGTAGTCTCCTCAATCTGACGCCTTATCTGATTGGCTCTACCCTGAATATCTGAGCTGTCACCTGCTCCCTCAACAATGGTAGTGTTTTCCTTATCAATCTTCACCCGCTTGGCTCGACCGAGCATGTCTAATTTAACTTTCTCTAACTTTATGCCTAAGTCTTCTGAGACTACCTGACCCTTGGTGAGAATAGCCATGTCATCAAGCATGGATTTTCTCCTATCACCAAATCCAGGGGCCTTAACTACCGCACAGGAGAGAATACCTCTTATCTTATTCACCACTAAGGTAGCTAAGGCTTCTCCCTCTACATCCTCGGCAATAATGAGGAA
>JAGMAN010000056.1 GCA_023130215.1 bacterium | reverse complement strand
CCAGTTAGATGAGTCCGATCTGACCCTGCATGATCTTCAAAGAATTTCAGAAACCTTTACTCGTATCCTGATCAGCATGTTCCATACTCGGGTAGAGTATCCGAAAGAGGAGAAAGGAAGTGAAGATAAGGGTGAGAAATCTTCAAAGCGAAGTCAAAGTAAGCCTAAGAACAATCAAGCGGGCAGCAAGAGAAACATTAAGATTGGAGAATCAGATGCAGGCTGAGGTAAGTATTATCTCAGTCACTGATGATTATATCAGGAATCTCAACCGGGAATACCGCCATCGTGACCAGGTTACGGATGTCCTCGCCTTTGCCATGGGAGAGGGGGAATTTTCTTCTCTTAATCCTCACCTTTTAGGAGATGTTGTCATATCGGCAGAGATGGCTAAGGGGCAGGCAGAGCAGTTTGGAGAGAGCCTGGACAAGGAACTGGCTCGCCTCGTTATCCACGGAGTGCTTCACCTCTTAGGATATGATGATGTTAGATTGGAAGACAAAAAGAGGATGGAAACCAAACAGGAGGAAGTCCTGAAATTATGTTATTGGCTGGCCAACTCATTGGCTTAGTTGTGCTCCTCCTACTTTCTGCTTATTTCTCTGCTTCCGAGACAGCTCTCACTTCCCTGGGCAAACTGAAGATGAAAAGTTTAATAGGGCGGGCGGGGAGAAGGGCAGAGCTTCTCTCTTCCTGGCTGGAGGATCCGAGTAGACTGTTGGCTACCATCTTAGTTGGCAATAACATCGTTAATGTAGCCGCTTCAGTCCTCTGCACTTTCGTTCTCCTGCGTCTACTGCCGGAGACACCAGCTGGTAAGGTAGGAGCCATCTCGACAGGAGTAATGGTTTGCCTTATCCTTGTCTTCGGAGAGATAAGTCCCAAGACCTATGCCCGCCAAAATGCGGAAAGGATAGCTTTAAGAACCATCAGGCCCCTTAATGGACTCTCCCGGATTCTTTCTCCTCTGATTGGTCTGCTGGTCTTTGTGTCTCCTGGAGGCAGGAAAGCTAAGCCCGGACCATTTATGACCGAGGAGGAGATAAAAAGGATGATTAGTTTAGGGGAGGAGGAAGGAGTCTTAGAAGAAGAAGAGAAGGAAATGATTGATAGTATCTTCAAATTCGGAGATACCAAGGTCCAGGAAGTGATGGTCCCTCGATCAGATATGGTCACTATCGAAGCTAATCAGGATTTAGATAATATTCTTAAATTGGTAATGGAAGCTGGACACTCTCGCATTCCTGTCTTTAAGGGAAGAATTGATAACATCATCGGCATTCTTTACGCTAAAGACCTTCTGAATCTCTGGGAGCAAAGTAGCCGGGCAAGATTGAAAGTAAAGGACTTGATTCACCCTGCCTACTTCGTCCCGGAGACGAAGAAGGTGGACGAACTCCTGCGGGAGTTTCAGAGACAGAAGATACATTTAGCCATGGTTGTGGATGAATATGGAGGGACGGCTGGTTTAGTCACCTTAGAAGATTTGCTGGAGGAAATTGTCGGTGAGATAGAGGATGAATATGATAAGGGGAAGGAAAGGATTGAAATCCTGGAGAAAGGGATAGCCTTAGTCGATGGCAAGACGGACATCGGTGATGTTAATGAGAAATTAGACCTCAAGCTCCCGGAGGAGGAAGGGACGGAGACGGTAGCCGGATTTGTAGTTGACCGCTTAGGGCGGGTTCCTAAGATGGGAGAGGAGCTGATTTACCGGGGCACTAAGATCACCGTAGTTGAGGCTGATAGGAGGAGGGTGATTAAAGTGAAGATAGAGCGGGAGGAGGCACAATGAGAATTAAAGTCATTGCTAGACTGCGGAACAATTTCGTTGCTGGATTATTAGTAGTGCTACCTATCGTCGTTACCATCTTGATCCTGAATATCATCCTGAATTTTATCGTTCGCATTGTGCCACAGGCGGTGGTGGCGAATTACTTCGATACCGCTCCCTGGAAATATCTCTGGAAAGGTTTGGCAGTCATAGGCATATTATTTGTTATTTTTCTCATTGGCGTACTTGCCCGGAACATCATCGGGCGTAGACTGATTGGTCTGGGCGAAAAGATTTTGATTAAGATCCCCCTGGTAAGCAGGATCTACGGAGCTCTGCAGCAGATAAGTCAAGCCTTCCTGGGGGAGAGGCGAACTGGTTTCAACCGGGTGATTCTTTTCCAATACCCTCGAGGGGGGCTCTATACCCTGGGACTGGTTTCGGGAGAAGGCGGAGGGGAGATTAAGGAGAAGACGGGAGAGAAGATGTTAAGCGTCTTCGTTCCCACTACTCCAAATCCTACCTCTGGCCTACTCATATTAGTCCCCGAGAAGGATACTATTCCCCTGAAAATGACCGTAGAGGAAGCACTGAAATTACTCATTTCCGGGGGAACGGTTGTTCCTTATTACCAGAGGGAGATTAAATGAGGAGAAAGATACAAAGAAAGCTTTCCCTTATTAAAGGCCAGCTGGCTAAAGAAGATAGCCGGCAGGGGCTTATGAGGCTAGTCGGAAATGTCCATCCAGCCGATTTAGCCGAAATCCTCAACTACCTGGAGAGAGAGGAAGGAAGCAAAATTCTTAATTCTCTGGAGCCGGAGAGGGCGGCTTTAGTCCTACCGGAGATGGACAAATCACTGGAAAGAGATTTGCTCCAGACGCTACCCAATTCTCAACTGTCCCGAATCTTAGAAGCCATGCCTTCTGATAACGCCGCTGACATACTGGGAGAGCTGCCAGAAGACCGGACCACCAGGGTTCTTAGCTTAATGGAGAAGGAGGAGGCTGAGGACCTCAGCCAGCTCTTAAAATATGATGAGGAGAGCGCTGGTGGAATAATGACCGCGGACTTCTTTGCTCTTCCCGGGAAGATGACTGTTAAAGAGGCCATAGAGAGACTTCGCCGTAGCGACATTGAAGCCATATCCTACGCATATGTGGTAGATGAGGAAGGACGCTTGATGGGAGTGCTTTCCCTGAGGAAGCTCATCACTGCTCCGGCACAGACTGAGCTCAAGGAGATCATGGACAGCGAAGTCATCCGGGTGACTACGGATGTGGACCAGGAGGAAGTGGCCAATTTAGTGAGGAAGTACAATCTGCGGGCTATACCGGTGGTAGACATCACCAATATTTTAGTAGGAAGGGTGACCGTGGATGATGTCCTTGATGTGGTTGAGGAGGAAGCCAGTGAGGATATCTATAGGATGGCTGGAACCGATGAGGAAGAACTTCTTAACCGCGGTATCTTTCGGGCGATCCGGGTGAGGCTTCCCTGGCTAATCACCACTCTCGTAGGAACCATGCTCTGTGCGTTTGTAATTAAGGTCTTCAATGCTGCTATCGAGCCGCAGACACTAATTGCTCTTCTAATCTTTATTCCAGCTATTATGGCCATGGGGGGGAACATCGGGATTCAATCTTCCACAATCGTGGTGCGTGGGTTGGCTACTGGCCGTATTGACCTGTCCCATCTCTGGAAGGTCCTATTCAGGGAAATTCGCATTGGAGCCTTAATGGGTTTGGTCTGCGGGATGGTGGTGGGCACTGTTGCACAGCTCTGGCAGAAAGAGCTATTTTTAGGTTTGATTGTAGCCGGGTCGATGTTTACCGCTATCACGGTAGCGGCTACTGTCGGAACCTTAGTCCCCCTCATCCTCAAACGGTTTAATATAGATCCGGCCGTGGCCGCCGGCCCATTCGTCACTACCTCCAACGACATTACCGGGCTCCTCATCTACTTTGGCCTGGCTACCTGGCTCCTCTCATTGCTGAAATGATTCGAAGAACAGAAGCTATCGTCGTTGCCAGCCACAACTGGAGGGAGACCAGTAAAGTGCTTACTTTCTACACCCGCCACTTTGGCAAGGTGAAAGCCATAGCTAAGGGAGTTAGGAGGGATAAGAGTCAGTTCGGAAGCAGCCTTGAGCTTTTCACTCATCTTCACTTGATTTTTTATGAAAGGGATAATCGGGACCTACAGATAGTCGGTCAGGCATCCACGGAGGAATCTTTCCAGGAAATGAGGGAAGACCTGAGGAGGCTGAGCTACGGATGTTACTTAGGAGAATTAGTGGATAAAGGAGTCAGGGGAAAGGAAGAGAGCCAGGACCTGTTTAAATTGCTATTAGGCGCCTTTCATCTCTTCAAAAATGGCTACGACCTGGAGCTGACTACCCGGCTCTTTGAACTTCGTTTCCTTGAGCTCCTGGGTTATAAACCTCATCTTCACCGCTGTGTCTCCTGTCGGAGGAAAATAGTGGATAGCTCTTACTCCCCCGGCGGCCAGTTGAGACTGAGCTCTTCTTTAGGAGGTAGCCTTTGCCCTGATTGCCACTTGAGAGACAGGGAGGCCACCCCACTTTCTCCGGCTGCGCTATCCCTGATGATGTATCTCCAGGGGATAGACTTAAGTAAGCTCAATCGGCTGAAAGTCTCTCCCCGGTCACGGCAGGAGTTGAAGTCGGTTCTATATGACTATCTTCTCTTTCGCCTGGAAAAGAGACCAAAATCCCTTGACTTCCTGGAGAAAAATCTGCAATAAGTTTTATCGAACCTTATATTTTAATTGCCAGGTAGAAATAGTGATGGTATACTGTGCTTCCAGAGGATAGGAGATGAAAATTACTTTTCCCCACATGGGGAACCTGGATATAGCCGTGAAGGCCATCTTGGGGAGGTTAGGGCAAGAAGTGATAGTCCCTCCCCGGACGAATAAAAGGACGCTAAACCTGGGAGTAAGATATTCCCCTGAGTTTGCTTGCCTCCCCTTTAAGGTGAACTTAGGCAATTTCATTGAGGGGTTAGAGAAGGGAGCAGATACCCTTCTCATGATCGGGGACAGCGGAGGGGGTGCTTGTCGCCTTGGCTTCTATGCCCGCATACATGAAGCCATCTTAAAGAGATTAGGGTATAATTTCAGGATGATCACCGTCTCTAACCGCTCGCGCTCACAATTCTTGGGAGGATTCGCCGGGCTGGGGCAGGGTAAGTCCTGGAAGGATATCTTATACGCCTTCTGGCTGGGCTGGGGGAAGATGAGAGCCTGCGAAGAGGCTGAGGCGCTTTCTCATAGGATCCGACCATATGAAGTCAAGCGGGGGGAAACGACAAAGGTATATAATCGGGTGGTAAAGAAAATTGACGAGGCCGAGGCCTTCAAGGAGCTTAAATTGGCAAGAAGCGAGGGACGCTGTCTCTTTCAGGAGATGGAGCAGGACCGGGACCGAAGGCCGCTCAGGGTGACAGTAGGGGGAGAAATATATGTCGTCTGGGAACCGTTCGTTAATCTCAATCTGGAGACCAGGTTAGGTGAGATGGGAGTGGAGGTAATAAGAACTCTCTGGCTGAGCGAGAACATTTTACATCGAGTCCATCTGGATTTCTGGAGCTGGCGCAGTAAGAGCCGGGCACTACGAGCCGCTGAACCCTACTTAGGATACGATGTTGGGGCAGAGTGTAATGTCTCCGTGGGAGATACCATCATCTCACGGCGCCGTGGATACGATGGAATCATACATCTCATGCCCTTCACCTGCATGCCGGAGATCGTGGCCCAGAGTATTCTGCCTAAGGTGAGCCGGGATTACAATATGCCCGTGCTCACCTTTATTCTTGATGAACATACCGCTGAGGCGGGAATGATGACCCGCTTAGAGGCCTTTGTAGATTTGTTAGCCAGAAGAAAAAGTTGTAAGCCCCAATAATTCATATTTCCTAAAGATGAACTATTGCCCGAGCCTAAAAGAGTTTCGCCGTTTAGCCAGGAAGGGTAATCTGATTCCTGTCTATAAGGAGATTCTGGCTGATACGGAGACCCCGGTCTCCGCACTCCATAAGATGATAGGGAGCCGTTATGTGTTCCTCTTAGAGAGTGTGGAGGGAGGGGAGAAATTAGCCCGATACTCCTTCCTGGGAGGCGACCCTGTGCTGGTATTTAAGAGCAAGGGTCAAGAGGTAGAGATACAAAGGGGCAGGCATAAGGAGAAGGTGATAGCCAAAGGCGATCCCCTTGAAGTTCTGAAGAGAATCATGTCAATGTACAGAGTAGTTGACCCGGGGGGGCTTCCACGATTCTATGGCGGAGCAGTAGGTTATGTGGGATACGATATAGTCCGCTTCTTCGAGAGATTGCCGGAGGAGAACCCGGACGACCTCGGCCTGCCAGATAGTATCTTTATCCTCAGCTCCTTTCTGCTCATATTCGACCATGTCAGTCGGACTATCAAGGTGGTGTGCTATGCTTTCATTGAGGATGATGTGGATAGCGCTTACCGGTTTGCCATGAAGAAGATAGACCGAACCATAACTAAGCTCAGAAGAACCCCCAGGCTGACCCCTAAGCGGCGTCCCAAGCGGATTAAGTCACAGTTGAAATCCAACTTCACTAAAGCTGAGTTCCTGAAAAGTGTGAGGAAGGCAAAAGACTACATAAGGAAGGGAGATGTAATTCAGGTTGTTCTCTCTCAGAGGTGGCAGACGAGGATAAGGGCTGATGCTTTCACTATCTATCGGGCACTTCGCTCAATCAATCCCTCTCCATATATGTACTATCTGAAATATGGTGACCTGGAGATTGTAGGTTCTTCACCTGAGATCATGGTGAGAGCGGAACGAGGGCAAGTTACTGTGAGACCAATTGCCGGGACAAGACCTCGGGGTCAGAACGAGCACGAAGATGAGGCCCTGGCCGGGGAACTGCTACGAGACCCCAAGGAGAGAGCCGAACACATCATGTTAGTAGATTTAGGCCGTAACGACGTAGGCAGGGTCTGTGACTACAAGAGTGTTAAGGTTGATGAAATGATGGTTATAGAGAAGTATTCACACGTCATGCACATAGTCTCCAATGTGATTGGAAGACTGAGGAGAGGAAAGGACCAATTCGATGTGCTCAGGGCATGTTTTCCTGCCGGGACGGTGGCAGGAGCTCCCAAGGTGAGAGCCATGGAGATTATTGAGGAACTTGAGCCGACCCGAAGAGGGCCTTATGCCGGGGCAGTTGGTTACTTCAGCTTCTCTGGCAATCTGGACAGTGCTATTACTATTAGAACGATAGTCATTAAAGGTGACACTGCTTACATTCAGGCAGGGGCAGGGATTGTAGCCTATTCTAAGCCGCAGAAGGAGTATGAGGAGACAAGAAATAAGGCAAAGGCTCTCCTGAAGGCAATTGAACTGGCGGAGCGAGGATTGGAGTGAGGAGCGAGCCATTTCCCCGCTCGCTGGTGGTTGCTCGCTGCTCTGCGCTACCAATGCTCGCTCAGAAACGGCTCACTCCTTAGAGGTGATGAAGATGATCAAAGAGGCGATAAGTAAGGTGGTTGATCATAAAGACCTGACGGAAGAGGAATCGGTAGGGGTAATGAACGAGATTATGGGCGGGGAGGCAACCCCGGCTCAGATTGCTTGCTTCCTCACCGCACTACGTCTTAAAGGGGAAACGGTGGAGGAGATCACTGGATGCGCCAGGGTAATGAGGGAGAAGGTAACGCAGGTAAAGGCAAAAAAGGATATTGTCATCGATACCTGTGGCACCGGGGGAGATGGACTTCATACATTTAATATCTCCACTACGGCTGCCTTTGTGGTAGCTGGCGCTGGATTAACGGTAGCCAAACACGGGAACCGCAGTGTATCCAGCCGTTGTGGCAGTGCCGATCTGCTTAAGGCATTCGGGGTGAATATAGAAGTGGGAGTAGATAAAGTGGAAGAATGTCTGGAGAAGGCGGGGATTGGATTCCTGTTTGCACCACTCCTTCACGGGGCAATGAAGTATGCCATCGGTCCCCGACGGGAGATAGGCATTAGAACCATCTTCAATATCCTTGGCCCTCTCACCAATCCGGCTGGTGCCAAGGCACAGGTCTTAGGAGTCTATGCAGGTCAGCTTACTGAGACTTTAGCCGGGGTTTTAGGAAATTTAGGTAGTCAGCATGCCTTCGTCGTTCACGGAATGGACGGACTGGACGAGATTACCCTTACTTCTGAGACGAAGGCATCAGAACTGGCAGAAGGCAAAATTAAAAATTACAATATTAAGCCGGAAGACTTCGGTCTCAAAAGATGCCGGATGGAAGACTTGAAAGGAGGAGACACGCAGGAGAATGTAGAAATCACCCGCGGTGTTCTTAAAGGAGAGCCTGGGCCCCGACGGGAAATCGTCCTCCTCAATGCCGCGGCGGCCATCGTGGCTGGAGGCAAAGCCAAGGATTTAACCCAGGGAATAGAGGAAGCCGCCCGCTCTATTGACTCCGGCAAAGCCATGAAAAAATTAGAGGAGCTCATCAGTCTGACAAATGCTTGAGGAGATCATTGAACATAAGAGGGTTGAAGTTGAGGCCAGGAAGAAGAAGGTTGGTTTGGCCGACCTCAAGTCGAAATTAGCCGATGCTCCCCAGATTCGTTCTTTTAAGGAAGCCATATCTAAGCCAACAAATAATATTAATCTAATTGCTGAAATTAAGAGGGCTTCTCCTTCTGCCGGCCTGATCAGGAAGGATTTCCATCCGGTGGAGATTGCTAAAATTTACCAGGAGGCAGGAGCCGCTGCTATCTCCATATTGACTGATGAGAAATTCTTTGAGGGAA
>JAGMAN010000055.1 GCA_023130215.1 bacterium | reverse complement strand
ATAATGAGGAGGAATTGAAAAAAGTCTTAGAGACCCCGGCTGAGATTATTGGAATAAATAATAGAGACCTTTCCACCTTTCAAGTTGACCTTTCTACTACCCGGCGGCTGAGGAAATTAATTCCAGATAGTAAGATAGTAGTAGCTGAAAGTGGTATTCGAAGTCGGGAGGATGTGCAACTACTTGCTGAGGAGAAGGTAGACGCTATCCTGGTCGGCGAATCATTGCTAAGAAGCAAGGATATAAGAGGAAAGATAGAAGAATTATCAGGAAAGCAGAAATGACCAGGATAAAGATATGCGGGATAACTAATCTGAAGGATGCTCTCGGGGCGGTGGAGCTGGGGGCAGATGCCCTTGGATTTGTCTTTGCTGAAAGTCCCCGCCGCATTGGTCCTGAGGTGGCATCTCAGATTATTCGCTCGCTTCCTCCCTTTATAACTGTGGTTGGTCTTTTTGTAGATGAGCGAGCTGAAGTGGTCAGAGAGATTATGAAAGAGTGCCTGTTGGATGCTCTACAGTTTCATGGGAATGAATCACCTGACTACTGCAAACTGTTTCCCCGCAAGATGATAAAAGCATTTCGTATAAAAGATGAGGAAACATTAAAAACTATCTCCTCCTATAAGGTAAATGCTTATCTATTGGATGCTTATGTGGAGGGGATGGCAGGGGGGACGGGTGAGGCCTTTAACTGGAACTTAGCCATTGAGGCAAAGAAAATCGGCCCGCCCATTATCTTAGCAGGAGGACTGGGGCCAGATAATGTAGTAGAGGCTGTCAGGAAGGTCAGACCATACGGAGTTGATGTTAGCAGCCAGATTGAGAAGGCCCCTGGCAAGAAGGACCACAAGAAGATGAGAGCCTTCATAGAAGCAGTGAGGAGAACGGATGGGAAAGGTGAAGCTACCAGATAAGAACGGTCGTTTCGGGATTTTTGGAGGGAAGTTCGTTCCGGAGACCTTGATGTCAGCCCTTGATGAGTTAGAGAAGGCCTATTTAAAGGCAAAGAGAGACCGGGCATTCCAGAAGGAACTAAATTATTATCTGAGAGAGTATGCTGGTCGGCCAACTCCTCTTTATCTTGCTGAAAGGCTGACCAGGGAGTTAGAAGGAGCGAAGATTTATCTAAAGCGGGAGGACCTGGCCCATACCGGAGCTCATAAGATCAATAATACCTTAGGACAGGTTCTGCTGGCTAAGAGAATGGGCAAGAAACGCATCATTGCTGAGACGGGAGCAGGTCAGCATGGAGTGGCCACAGCTACGGCAGCGGCTATGTTTGGTCTGCGCTGCGAAGTCTATATGGGGGAGGAGGATATAGAGAGGCAGGCTATCAATGTGTATCGAATGCAGTTACTGGGAACCAAAGTCATCCCGGTCTCCTCGGGAAGCAGGACCCTTAAAGATGCTATCAATGAGACCATCAGAGACTGGGTGACAAATGTTCGCTCTACCCATTATGTCCTCGGCTCCGTCGTCGGCCCCCATCCTTATCCGATGATGGTGCGGGATTTTCAATTGGTGATTGGCAGGGAGACGAAGAAACAGATTCTGAAGGTTGAGAGAAGGCTTCCCGACTATCTTGTCGCTTGTGTGGGAGGAGGAAGTAACTCCCTGGGGCTTTTCCATCCCTTCTACAAGGATAAGGTAAAATTCATTGGAGTGGAGGCAGGAGGACTTGGTCTTCAAACGACAAAGCATGCCGCTGCTCTCTTGGCGGGTAGCATGGGAGTCCTGCATGGAAGCCGAAGCTACCTCCTCCAAGACAGAAATGGACAGATTATGACTACCCATTCTGTCTCGGCCGGGCTGGACTACCCTGGGGTTGGACCGGAGCACAGCTTCTATAAGGAGACGGGAAGAGCTGAATATGTCTCAGTTACGGATAAGGAGGCTCTAAAAGCCTTTGAGTTGACCTCGGAGCTGGAAGGAATGATTCCGGCCTTGGAGCCAGCTCACGCTATTGCCTATGCAATGAAGTTAGCTCCCAAATTGCCGAGAAGCAAGATAATCATCATTTGCCTTTCTGGAAGAGGGGATAAAGACGTGCAGATCGTTTCAGAGATATTGAGAGGTGGCAAGAAGTGAGTAGAATCGCTGAGAAGTTTGAGCAGTTGAGAAAGAAAGAGGAGAAAGCCTTCATTGCCTTCATAACCGCTGGAGACCCTGATTTAATCACTACCAAGTCCCTGGTCTTGGAATTGGAGCAAAGAGGAGTAGATATCATTGAATTAGGAGTACCCTTCTCCGACCCCCTGGCCGATGGGCCAACCATACAGGCAGCTTCAGAGCGAGCCCTTAAGAACAAGGTTAGATTAAAGGATGTTCTGGGCCTGGTCAAAGATTTGAGGAGGGAGACTGAGATTCCACTTGCCCTTCTTACCTACTATAATCCTGTTTATAAATATGGCTTAGAGAGATTTGTTAAGGAGGCGGTAAAGGGAGGAGTTGATGGAGTGATTATTCCGGATCTGCCTCCAGAAGAAGGGAAAGATTTAAGGAGCCTTGCTCAAAAAATGGGATTGGATACTATATTTTTAG
The DNA here is from genome assembly GCA_023130215.1 of bacterium. Taxonomy (GTDB): domain Bacteria; phylum NPL-UPA2; class NPL-UPA2; order NPL-UPA2; family JAGMAN01; genus JAGMAN01. The sequence goes on along the minus strand of JAGMAN010000055.1, from coordinate 8,217 downwards.
TAGCTCCTACCAGCACTCTAAAAAGGATAAAGTTGGTGGCTCGGTATTCATCCGGCTTTATCTATTATGTTTCTTTAACGGGAGTTACAGGTGTCAGGGAGAGGTTAGCTGAGGCCATAAAGCCGACCATTACTAAAATTCGGCGTTTTACCCTGAAGCCAATCGCTGTTGGCTTTGGCATATCCAACCCAAAGCAGGTCAGAGAAATTGCCTCCTTTGCTGACGGAGTGATTGTCGGAAGCGCTATTGTTAGAAAGGTAGAAGAGAACTTAGGGCATAAGGGACTGGTCAGAGAAGTAGGAAAATTTGTGGAGGAACTGGTTGCTGGAATCAGGGACAGGGAATGAATATCCCGAATTGCTTAACTATAGTTCGCATTCTTCTCATTCCGCTCTTCGTCATTACCTTAGGCTACCACCGGGCAGGGAACGATTTCATCAGGCTGCTTGCCTTGGCTATCTTCAGCTTAGCCTCCCTTACCGATGCCTTAGACGGTCTCATAGCTCGCATCAGAAATGAGCGAACGAAGTTAGGGTCTTATTTAGACCCTTTAGCCGATAAATTACTCCTCAATGTCTCCTTCATCTTACTAACTATTACCGAAAGTCTTCCCTGCCAGCTCCCGGCCTGGATTCCAGTAGTGGTAGTTAGTCGGGATACAATTCTTGTCATTGGCGTAGCTCTCATCCTGGTCACCTCAGGCGACCTAAAAGTCAAGCCTTCCTTCCTCGGAAAGATGACTACCGTCTTACAGATGGGAGTGGTCATCTTTACCCTGCTCAATCTTCCCCTTGGAGTTCTTAAGCCCATCTGGATTTTAGCTATATGTTTTACCATTGTCTCCTTTTTCGATTACATTCTTAAGGGAGGTCGGATTCTCAATGAGAGAAAGGTGTGAACCTATGATGGCCATTGTTGGTCGCCCCAACGTGGGCAAATCCACTCTCTTCAATCGAATCATTGGAGAGCGTAGAGCTATCGTTGAGCGAGAGCCAGGCGTCACCCGGGATAGAATTTACGCTGAGGGGGAATGGAGCAGGAAGAGTTTCTCCTTAATTGACACAGGGGGGCTGGTACCCGATGCCTCTCAGGGAATCTCGTCATTGGTCAGGGAGCAGGTGAGGATAGCTATTCAAGAGGCAGATTTAATCCTCTTCGTTGTCGATGCTCAAGATGGCCTAACCTCTGTAGATGAAGAAATAGGGAAGCGCCTGCGCAAGTCCGATAAGCCGATAATTCTGGTCGTGAACAAAGTTGATAATTTAGAATCAGAGATAACCATCTCCCAGTTCTACCAATTGGGTTTGGGGGAGCCGGTTCCCATCTCAGCTATTCACGGCCTGAGAATAAATGAGCTTCTGGATAAGGTGACTGAACTGCTGCCGGCCCTCCTACCCGTTCGCACTCAGGGTTGCCTACCTGGTTGTCCCGAGTGGAGCGAGGGGCTACGGCGGACTCTCCCCCCAGGCATCAAAGTAGCTGTAGTGGGGAGACCAAATGTTGGGAAATCCTCCTTCATTAATAGGCTTCTTCAGGAAGAGAGGCTCATCGTTGATGAGGAGCCGGGGACCACCCGGGATGCCGTGGATACTATTTTCCGTCTTGGTGAAGAAAGATTCATCTTTATTGATACAGCCGGGATGCGGCCGAGAGGCAAAGTCCGCCATCAGGTTGAAAGTTATAGCATTGCTCGAGCTCAAAGGAGCCTTGAACGCTGTGACATTGCCCTGCTTCTCTTCGATGCCTGGGAAGGGGTGAGTGCCCAGGATAGCCGAATAGCTGGCTATATCGAGGAGAAGGGCAGGGGGGTTATTATCGTGGGAAATAAGTGGGACTTAGTAGTTGAATATCAAAAATCATCCGCTTCCGATACTATTAAAAATCACATAGCCAGTAAGCAAGCACGGGAATCCGAAGGCAGATTAATAGAGGAGTATAGAGAAATAATTAAGAAGAAACTTCCTTTCCTAAATTTCGCTCCTATTATTTTTGTCTCAGCTCTTACTGGACAGCGGGTCTTCAAAGTCATTGACCTCCTGAGGGAGGTGACTAAAGAGCAGATGCTTCGGCCAGCTAAGAGAATCCTGGACAGGGTTTTTGAGGAGGCTAAATCCCATCGGCCTGCTGGCAGGCGAGCCAAGCCAGTGAAACTACAGCGCCTTAGCCAGGTAGGAATAAAACCACCTACCTTTGCCCTTTACGCTGATAATCCCCGGTTTATCAGCGAATCATACCACCGCTACATCAGCAATAGACTCCGCCAGGCCTTTGGATTCCAGGGAACCCCAATAAAGATTATCTCCAGGGGCGGGAGAAAAAGGTAGGAATTTTAAAACTCGTCTCATCTCTCTCCTCCAGAACCTCCCTGGGTGTTCCCCTCTCTCCATTCTTTCAGCAGTCTTCTCCAGAGGCCACTTTGGCTGTTCCCTTCTCTGTCTTCTCTCCATCCCCGGCCTTCTGCTTTCCTGACCCTTTCTAAGATTTCCTGGACATCTTTTCCAAACCTTTCCAGGGAGATAAAAAATTTGAAAAATTTGAAAAATTGTTGACAGATACCTCAAACAGTGCTACGATTACCCTAGGAGGAAATACAAACATGAACTTTGTCTATTAATTATTCGACGGATAGAAAAATGGAGGCATAAATGAAACGAGCAAATGATAGTAGATTTCTGAGAGCTATTGGATTTATAGGTTTTCTTGGTTTTCTCGGCTTTCTGGGTAGTGATTCCTATCAGCATCTGTCTCAATTATCATATTTGTCTTTCTTGTCCTTTCTATCTTACTTGGTTTTTATCCCATTTGATGCATCAAAGGTTAAGTCTCCTATTAAGCCTGAGAAAAAGATATTTCTTGTTTCCCTTGCTTCTTTATGCTTCTTGTTTTTTCTGCTAAGTTCGTGGCCTCATCTAAGTCAGTTGTCTTTTCTATCGTTTATTACATTTGCCACTATAAATAAGAAACAAAAAAGATTGGAAAAGAGCACAACCAAGTAATCCCGTCGAACACCTAACTGGCAATTCGCTGGTGCTCATTGCCAGCAGGTGAGCTTGAATGTTAGGCACATGGGAAGTTGACCAAGGGAGTTTAATCTGATAGAATTTGACCATGGAAATGCTTGATGGGATTAAGAGGAAGATTCGACAGAGGCAGTATGAATTTTCGAAGCATGCTGTTGATCAGAGCATCATCCGCGGCATCAGCGTTCCAGAAGTTGAAGAGGCAATCATAGGCAAGAGCGAAGTCATCGAGGACTACCCGGATGACAAATACGGGCCGAGTTATCTGATCCTGGGGTTTACGAAAGCGGGACATCCGTTGCACGTGCAGTGTAGCTATCCCAGCCGTCCTTTGGTCAAGATCATTACGCTCTACCAACCTGACCCGGATCTTTGGATCGACTACCGAGTCAGGAAAACGGGGTGAAGGGAGGTAGGCCTTTATGAAAGAGACCATGCTTGATACTGAAGTGATTTACACACTGGAACATGCAGGCAGTTTCTACATTATCGAGCATGTTCCTGCACGGGTATGCAAGGAAACCGGGGAGGAGTTGTTTGCTCCTGAAACGGTGGAGCACATTCAGAAGCTGATCAGAGGGAAAGAGAAGCCTGTGCGTGTGATCGAAACACCCGTGTATGAATATGTGTGAACGGTGCCTAACCAGTCACTCGCTTGCTAAGGCAAGCAAGCTCGTGCCATGGTCACTCAGCTCCGCCGTGTGTGCCAGGCATGGCACATAGCTTGCGAGGTGAAAGTCCTCGCACCAGGTGTACGCGGAGCCGAAGGTAAGGAAAAGGGCAGGGGCGTCGTCGTGAGGCGGGGTCTGGAGGAAGTCCAATCCAAAAGTGCGGGGCGACGAACAGGAACCGGATAAGAGGTGTGGTACACCCGGAACGAGTGGGCACGTGGCTACGAAGTTCTCCATCCGCAATGGGGTGTGCTTTATAAATCCGGCGTTTACGCACGGAAGGCTATGTATCTTACCCCGGGAGGTCTGTACGATGTCTGAGTAAAAGCGGACTGGGTTGGGAGAGATTCTGACCGAACGCCGTGCAGAAGTCAGCAGAGGACATAGTAGGCAGAGGATACGAGCCCTGCAAAGGCGGGGAGGACTCACCTTGCTGAAGGTCCGAACGGTTCCCGTGAGAGCCTACCTATGTCGATTAGAAAAAAATGAAATTAAAAGAGATTATTACAGCTTCAGATTGGGATACAGTACGTAAGGTCTTCCTGCGCAATTATCCAAGCCAGGAAAAATCAATCATTGGATATGAATTCGTATACAAAAAATTACGAGCCAAATCCCCAACAACTTCCACAATGGAATTATTTTGCGATAAAGGAGAGCCCATCCTGAAAGGAGACGACCAATTTCATGATATATATGGAGTTGACGGAACAAAAAGAGAAGATGGGGAATTGGAGAAATTTTCATTAAGCCTCACTCCCTGGTCAGAATGGCTTGGATCTTCATTGTCAGGAGAGATATTAAACAATTATGCAAAAGAAGAAATTGTCTCGCATTGCCTATTTGATATGACATTTCATGGTTTTTCTGAAGCGAAAATAAAAAAAGCTAAAAAGGAATTAGATATAAGACTGAAAGATTCCCAAGATCCAATAAGATATATTATAGTGGCTAATTTTGCATCCAAAACTAAATGGCAACATTATTTCAATGTTTCTGATGAAACATGGTGTAGTGAAATCGATTCAGCCACTACTTTTAAGCGCGCGAATCATGCATTAGCTATTTTAAAAACCTTAAATAAAGGAAAAGATAAATCAAATATAATAGCCAAAATCACAACAAAAAACAAAAAGCGTAAGGTATTAAAATATTTTAAATGAATATTTTTAACACTGAACATCCCATTTCCATGAACATCCCATTTTTCCATTGATTTCTATCGGTAGATATAGTATAGTTTTTCCAACTCCCCACCTTAAGTCCTTTCCCCGTGGAGAGAGGGAAGGGTGAGGGGGAGTAAGGTGAGGGATAATTTGGGTTTAAGTTGCGGAATTATTGGTCTTCCCAATGTAGGAAAATCCATGGCATTCAATGCTCTTGCCCGGGCTGGAGCCTCAGTTTCTGACTATCCTTTCTGCACTATTGAGCCAAATGTTGGCGTGGTGACCGTTCCCGACGAGAGATTGAAAGGATTAGGAGCTATAGTTGGCTCAGAAGATATAACTCCCACTACCATTAAGTTTCTGGACATCGCCGGCCTGATTAAAGGAGCAAGCAAGGGAGAAGGATTGGGCAACCAATTCCTATCCCATGTTCGGGAAGTGGAAGCTATGGTGCATGTAGTTCGCTGCTTCCAGGATGGAAGGGTATCTCATATTGAGCCAGACATTAACCCTGAGCGGGATATTGAGATGGTTAATTTAGAATTAGCTCTTGCCGATTTAGAGTTGGTGGAGCGGCGCTTGGAGAAGGTGGAGAAGTTGGCCAGAAGTGGGGAACACGTAAGAGTGCTGCAAGCGAAGGTGAAGGAGGAAAGAGGATTACTCACCAAGATTAAATCATGGCTCGGTGAGGGTAAACCAGTTCGTTCCCTTAGCATGAACGCAGCCGAATCCCATTCAATAAAGGGCCTTGGTCTCTTAACCTCAAAGCCGGTTATTTACTTAGCCAATGTGGGGGAGGATATGCTGTGCACTCCTGGGCATCCTTACCTGAGGAAGGTTATGGAGGTAGCTGCCAGGGAAGGGGCAGGGGTAATGACCGTTCCGGCCAAGTTAGAGGCGGAGATGGCCGAGTTGGGAGAGGAGGAGGCCGAGGAATTTAGGCGAGAGATGGGCATTTCCCAGGTTGGGCTCACTAAATTAATTCAGGCCTGTTATTCATTATTAGGTTTAATCACTTTCTATACGGTAGTTGAGGGCAAAGTGAGAGCCTGGACCGTAGTCCGAGGGACGAAAGCGCCGGAGGTAGCAGGCAAGGTCCATTCGGATATGAAGACTGGCTTCATCCGGGCTGAAGTCATTCCCTTTGAGGATTTAAATGAGCAGGGCTCGCTCGCCGTGGCGAGGGAGAAAGGTTTAGTTAGAACAGAGGGGAAGAATTACGCGGTGCTGGATGGAGACGTCATCTACTTTCATTTTCAAATTTAGTTGACAATGGCTGGTCATCCTGTTATAGTATCGCAAGATGGGAGGTAAGAAGGTTGTCTACTCGACACGATTACGAAGGAGTATTCATCATTGACCCCAGTTCGGGGGAGGAGGGTGAGAAGTCCATTGCCGCAGTGGAGGAGGTGATAGGTAAGAATAAGGGCACGGTGGAGAAGAAGGAGAAGTGGGGAAGGAAAAACTTGGCTTATGAAATTAAGAGAAAGAAGGAGGGTTTCCACTTCTTGCTCAGCTTCAAAATAGAACCAAAAGCGATTTCCGAACTCAAGAGAGTTTACCAACTAAATAGTTCCATCTTGAGGCATCTAATCTTTCGGAAATGACGATAGTTTATCGGGAGAGGGGAAATGGCTAATTTAAATAGTGTCTTTTTGATAGGACGTCTGACTAGAGATCCAGAGCTTCGCTATGTGCCCAGCGGAAAGGCAGTAGCCAATCTGAACTTAGCTACCAGCCAGGTCTTCACCACTCAGGCGGGAGAGAGAAAGGAAGATGTCTGCTTTGTGCGGATAACCGTCTGGGGGAAGCAGGCAGAGAACTGTAGTCAGTACCTGAGCAAAGGAAGTCAGATATTCGTGGAAGGGAGACTACGCAGTTCTTCCTGGGAAACTGAGGCCGGTGAGAAGCGAAGCAGGATGGAAGTGGTAGCCAGACGCGTCCAGTTTTTAGATAGGAAGCCGGCCGAGGGACCGGTGGTTGAGGAGAGCCGGGAAGGAGTAGGCGTGTCAGAGGAGATAGCCAGTGAGGAGAGCGAGGAAGAAGGAACCAGCTAAGAAGTTCATCAGGAGGAAACGCCCTTGCAAGTTCTGTCAGGGTAAGGTGAAAGAGATAGATTTTAAGGTAGTAAGTCAGCTCCAGAACTATATCACTGAAAGGGGGAAGATTCTTCCCCGTCGGATTTCCGGTAATTGTGCTAAACACCAGAGACAGCTAACTAAGGCTATCAAAAGGGCCAGGCAACTTGCCCTCCTGCCATTTGTGGCTAAATAATGAAGGTTGTTCTTAGACAAGATCAAGAGAGTTTGGGAAAGCGAGGAGATGTGGTAGAGGTGGCTCCAGGCTTTGCCCGCAACTTTCTCCTGCCTCGAAGATTGGCCCTGGAAGCAACTCCCAGAAACATGAAGATATTCCAGGAAGAGAAGAAGATGGAAGCCGCTCAGAAAAGAAGAGAGAAGAAGGAAGCAGAGGATTTAGCTGAGAAGTTAGCTGCCGTGTCCTGCACCATTGCCGCAGAGGCTGGCCAGGATGAGAAACTGTTTGGTTCGGTCACTTCCATGGACATCGCTGAGGCTTTAAAGAAAGAGGGGATTGAGATAGATAAGCGAAAGGTAGTCTTAGAAGAGCCAATAAAGTCCTTAGGTATCTATCATGTTCCTATTAAACTTCTTCCGGATATCACTGCGGAAGTGAAGGTGTGGGTAGTAAAAGCGTAGCCGCCCGCTCGCGCGGCAGCTCCTTGTAGGGTTGAATTATGCCTGACCGTGATGTGAAGGTGCCGCCCCAGAATTTGGAGGCGGAGATGTCAGTCCTGGGCTCTATGATGATGGAGGAGGAGGCCATTGCCCGGGCCATTGAGTTCCTGGACAAAGACAGTTTCTACCATGAAGCCCATAAGAAGATATTCTCAGCTATGCTTGATTTATATGAGAAGAGCGCAGCAGTGGACCTGGTTACTTTCACAGAGGAGCTTCGAAAGCGGGATGATTTGGAGAAAGTAGGGGGGGCAGCTTACCTCACTTCTCTGATCAACTCTGTTCCCACATCGGCTAATATAGAGCATTATGCCAGGATTGTTAAGGAGAAATCCATACTTAGAAGTTTGATTAACACCGCTACCCAGATTATTACTGAGAGCTACGAAGACCGGCAGGATGTTGACTTTTTCTTAGATAAGGTGGAGAGCCGGATTTTCGACATCTCCGAGAGCAAGCTGCGACAGGACTTCGTCCCCATAAGAGACCTTATCCACGATAGTATTGAATTGGCTGAGAGCCTCACCCAGAAAAAACAGTTGGTGACTGGTGTTCCCACCGGGTTCATTGATTTTGATACCAAGACCTCCGGGCTCCAACCATC
>JAGMAN010000054.1 GCA_023130215.1 bacterium | reverse complement strand
CGCAGGACGTCCTTTAGGGCTGTCCAGCTCCACCCGGAACATGCCATTGGGCAATGGCTCAACAACTTTTCCTTCTACCTCTATAGCTTCTTCCTTGGGCATTAGACCTTAGCCCCCAGGTTAACTAAAATCTCCCCCAGTGTCTCCTGTGGGCCCTTCTCTGAGTTGACCGCCTCTAAGAGCCTCTCTCCCCTATAATAGCTGAGCAGTTTCTCCGCCTCCACCTTGTATAGCTCAATTCTCCTTCTGACTATCTCCTCTTTATCATCCCTGCGCTGATAGAGCTTTCCCCCACAGTGGTCGCAGACCCCCTCCTTCTTCGGCGGCAGATTCTTTATGTGAAAAACGGCCTGGCACCGCCTGCAAACTCTCCTTCCTGAAAGCCGCTCTATCAGAATCTGGCTGGAGGCTTCAAGGTTAACAACCAGGTTTAGGGCAGAGTTCGTCTCATTGAGAGTTCTCTGGAGAGATTCAGCTTGAGCGAGCGAGCGTGGGAAGCCATCTAAAATGAAACCACGCCTGCAGTCATCTTCCCTTATTCTCACTCCAATCACCTCGATCATCACTTCGTCTGGAACCAGGCCACCTTCCTCAACATATCTCCTTACGGTCTTGCCTAACTCCTGGCCCTCAGCCATGGCCCGGCGCAAGATGTCACCGGTAGATATATGAGGGATATTCAGCCTCTCGCTCAAGAGCTTCGCTTCTGTCCCCTTTCCTGACCCCGGCGCCCCCATTAATATTAGTCTCACCTTCTTGATTTTATTCTCCCACTCTTCATAAATCCATCATAATGTCTCATCAATAGATGGGATTCTATCTGTTTCATTGTATCCAGAACAACCCCGACGATGATGATAAGACCGGCCCCTCCACAAAAACTGGTGAGGAGAGTATCACGCACTCCCAGCCTGACAGATACTATGGTTGGCATAATGGCAATGAAGGCTAAACCTGCTGCTCCGACCAGGGTTATCCGGTTCATAACATGATAGAAGTAGTCAGCCGTTGACTTTCCCGGTCTAATTCCAGGAATGAAACTCCCATATTTCTTCATATTATCAGCAATGTCAGCAGGATTGAAAGTTATGGCTGTGTAGAAATAGCAGAAGAAGATAATGAGTATTGCATAGATGGTGGTATGGACTGCCGTAGTTGTGAAGAACTCTATCACTGTTACTACAAATTCATTGGGGATTTTCCCCAGGAAGGGAACAAACTGGAGTATGGCCATAGCGAAGATTATGGGAATCATCCCTGCCTGATTAAGTCTCAGGGGTATATAGGTACTTTGCTGGCTATAGACCCTGCGGCCCACAATCCGCTTGGCATGCTGGACCGGGATGCGACGCTGAGCCTGGGTGAGGATAACCACTGCGGCCGTCATTAGAACAGTAAGAACAATGAGGATGAAAGCTACATAGTGTCTTAATGTGCCTGCCTGGAGTTGATAGATACCACGAAGGATAGCTGTGGGAATGCGAGAGATTATGTTAATGGTGATAATCAGGGAGATGCCGTTACCAATTCCCCGCTCGGTGATCTGCTCTCCCAGCCACATGACAAAGATGGTTCCGGCCGTGAGGCTAATCATAGCCAGCAGTCGGAAAGACCAGCCAGGGTTTGGCACTATCGGTATATCCATTCCTCCAATGCTAATTGTCTGGGTCTCCAGGAACCCCCGGCAGATCATCAAAGATTGCATGATACATATCACAACTGTCCCATAGCGTGTATACTGGTTAATCTTCTTGCGACCCGACTCCCCTTCCTTGGCTAATTTCTCAAGAGAGGGAACCACTGCCGTCAGAAGTTGCATGATGATGGAGGCAGTGATGTAAGGCATAATCCCCAGGCCAAAGATAGCTCCCTGGCTCAGGGCTCCCCCGGCAAACATATCGGCTAAGCCAAATAACGTCTCCCTCATTTTCTCAAACCAGGCGGCCAGGGCGGCTCCGTTAATACCTGGAATCGGTACATAGCATCCTATTCTAAAAACGACCAGGAGAGCGGCGGTAAAGATTATTCGCTTCCTTAAGTCAGGTATCCGAAAAGTATTTCTAAAGGCACTAAGCATGTCCCATGACCTCTATTCTTCCTCCTGATTCTTCTATTCTGCGCCTTGCAGATTGACTAAAATGGTGGGCAGATACCTGCAGTCCCTTCTTAGTCAACTGCCCCTCGCCTAAAATCTTCACCAGGCGCTTCTTCCCTTTGATAATTCCCATCTTCCTTAAATCCTCAGGGGTGACCTTGGCATTCTCCTCAAATTTATTCAGACGTTTTAGATTAATTACTGCATATTCTCTTCCCAGGTGAGTGAAACCTCTTTTGGGAACTCTCCTCACTAAGGGCATCTGTCCTCCCTCAAAACCGGGCCTAACTCCTCCTCCACTGCGAGCCCCTGTCCCTTTCTGGCCTCTTCCCGAAGTCTTCCCATGGCCGGAGCCAGGACCCCTTCCCACCTTCTTTCTCCTGTGCTTAGAATTAGGAGGACTCTTAAGCTGGCTGAGGTTCAATTTTTCGCTCCTTGACTGCCCTTTGAATCTTTCCTAACTGCTTCAGTCCGTCCATAGTGGCTTTAACTGTATTGAGAGCATTGCTTGAACCTAAGGACTTGGTTAAGATATCGCCCACTCCTGCTGATTCCAGGACTGCCCGGACAGGCCCTCCGGCAATTACTCCCGTTCCCTCCGAGGCTGGCTTGAGGAAAACTCTCCCTGCTCCAGAATGTCCAATTACCTGGTGAGCAATGGTTCTTCCATCTATCAGGGGCACATTCAGGAGATTCCTCCTGGCAGATTGAGTTCCTTTCCTTATTGCCTCGGGAACCTCGTTGGCCTTACCCAATCCGCAACCCACATATCCTTTGCCATCACCAACGACCACCAGGGCACTGAAGCTGAACCGCCTTCCTCCCTTTACTACCTTGGCCACCCGGTTTATTTTAACCACTCTTTCCTCTAATAACTCCAGTTCATCCGCATTGACCTTTTGCATTAAAACTTCAGGCCTCCCTCTCTGACTCCTTCAGCTAAAGCTCTTACCCGTCCCTGGTAGGGGTAGCCACCACGGTCGAATACTACCTGCCCTATTTTCTTCTCCCGGCATTTCCCGGCTAAGAGTTTCCCCGCCATTTTAGCCGCCTCTAAGTTGCCGCCGCTCCTTCCATCCAGTTCCTTAGACAAGGTAGAGACAGTTAAAATTGTTTGTCCCGCCTCATCGTCCACTAACTGGGCATAGACATTTCCCAGGCTCCTGAATACGCTGAGCCTGGGCCTGGAAGCCGTCCCGGATACCTTTCTCCTCACCCGCCGATGCCGTCTCTGCCTGGCCAATTGTTTGTTGTCCATTTATGTCGCGGCGGCCTTACCCGCTTTTCTCCTCACTGTCTCTCCTGAATATCTAATTCCCTTCCCCTTGTATGACTCCGGCGGATAAATGGCCCGAAGCTGTGCCGCCACCTCACCCACCACCTGCTTGTCAATGCCCTTCACCTTGACATGGGTAATCTGTGCCTCCCGAGAAGTGTCTATTTCCACTCCCTCCGGCAGGTCGAAATTAACTGGATTGGAGGATCCCAGCCTCAAGGTCAATCTCCTCTCCTTCACCTCAGCCCGGTAACCAACTCCGTGAATCTCCAGGGCTTTCTCGAAACCAGCCGTTACTCCCTCCACCATATTGGCTAACAGTGTGCGAGTCAGTCCGTGAAGAGATCGCCCCTGCCTTGTATCACGGAGCCGCTCTACTATAATCCGGTTATCGCTCAGCTTTACTTCTATCGGCGGGGACACCCTCCGGGTTAGTTTTCCCCCGGGACCCTCTATATGGACTGATTGGCCATTGACCGTAACCTTCACTCCGTCAGGAATATCTATTGGCCTCTTACCTACCCTGGACATCCTTTTACCTCACCAGACATAGCAAAGCACCTCTCCACCCACTGCTTCTTGGCGGCACTCCTCATCAGTCATAACCCCTTTGGAAGTGGAGAGTATAGCTATTCCTGAGCCTCCTAAGACCCTGGGAACCTTCCCCTTCTTAGCGTAGACCCTTAAGCCAGGCTTACTTATTATGCGCAGACCATTTATTACCTCTTCCCGGTTCGGTCCATACTTAAGATAAACCCTCAATAGACCCTGCTTCCTGTCCTTAATCAGTCTATAGTTCTTTATAAAGCCCTTCTCTTTCAATACCCTGACCATCTCCCCCTTCAGCCCGGAGGCGGGAATGTCAACCTTATCGTGCTTAACTCTACTGGAGTTGCGAATCCTTGTGAGTATATCAGCAATGGGATCAGTCATTGGCTCCTCTTCACCAACTTGACTTAATCACTCCTGGAATCTCGCCTTTAAGCGCCAGAGAGCGAAAACATATTCTACACAGTTGAAACTTGCGAATGAAGGCCCGTGGCCGCCCACAGAGCCGACAGCGGTTATATTTCCTCACCTTATACTTCGGCTGGCGATTAACCTTCTCAATCAGACACTTCTTAGCCATTCTTCTATTTCCTCAACTGACTTCACTGAGCATTTACCCTCAAAAACAGGTTGCACATCTCCTCGGGTAGGCCGTATTCTACCCCAGGGTCAAAAATAAGTCAACAAAAAAATGCCCTATTAGATATCAACCATCAACTATTATCTTAAACTATCAGCCATTAGCCATAAACTATCTCTTGTCTCTCCACTCTGGCCAGATAGTCTTTCGCCTTTTGATGAATCCTCATCTGTTCTTCGTAAATAGCATCTTTCTTCTTCCGACGAGGGCGAACCAAGCCCTTTACTAAGAACGACGTATCAAAAGTGTAATTTACCACCGCAGTTTTCTTTCCCTCATCCTCTGTATTATCTCCGTGGTATCCTCATCAGTATTCAGATGCTTGCTTATAGAATTTATTAACTGTGCCAGGGTAACCTTCCCCTTCCGCAGACGATGGATTAAGTGTCTAAGATCTACAATCTCTCTCTACCTGACAGGTTTTTTTCTCTAACACTGCTAGACCGTCAGTCACTTTAATCACCTCCACAACCTATTCTTTCCCCCGTTCAAAATACCATTCTTTCTCACCACTGTCAATAAAAATGGCAGGCTTGTCAAATGGCAGGCTTTTCGCCTGCCCGTAAGCCATGAGCTATTCACCGTTAGTTGTAAGCTATTTTAACTTAAAATAAACTTGAGCTAATTTATAACATTTTTCGTTTAGCTCAGATAAGTTAACTAATTCATTTGCCAAAGCATCATCAAGATTTATCTGTTTCCCTTTTTCTCTTGGCTTATTTGTTTTAAAAACATTTAACCCGCCATTGCCTATATTGAAAGCTATCCGTTTTTCAGGGATGAAGATTTCTTCTATTTTGTGTCCAAACTCATGAGTGAAATCAAGTACACTATCATAAATTTTAACTTGATATTTTACAGCTCTTACCTCTCCCTCTCCTTTAATAGGGCCTCAGTTAATTTAGCCTTGTAGATTTTCTGAAAAGGACAGTTATCCAAACTATTTCTTTCGCCCCAGGGACACACAGGAATAAAACACCAGTAGCGCCAAGATCCTGAGCAAATTTTATTACTCTCCTGACATCAGCTGGTTTCATCTTTGAGGTGATGATTGTCGAAAGAATACGCCTGGGGATTTGGCCAACCTTTTTACAGGATATAGTCTTCCTCATCCGCTCGGGGGACATGATAAATAAAGGGAATTTCCCCTGGATACTTTTTCTTAAATTCTTTATATACCTCTTCTGACTCCCCTGCAGATATAATTCCGATTCCCGATTTGATAGCAATCCATTTGCCAGTGTATTTTCTTACCTCCTCATCGTGCTCGTTAAGCCAAACAGTATATTTTGCATCTTCCGGAATAATCACCTCTGCCATTTCTCCCGCCTCCACTTCAACCATACCATATTTTCCCTACCCTTGTCAATACAGCCGTTTCACAGGCAGTACTGCAGCGGAGTAGCACTGTTTCACCGTAAAAATGGGGCGGGCTGGCAAAAGTTTAGAAAAAATTTTAGGTAATTTTAGGTAATTTTTGTATAGATTTTTATGTGAGGCAATGATATAATTTCATACGGTGAAGCAGTGCCGATTCTCAGGCAGTGCCTTTGGCTGTAAGGATTAATTATGCTATTTGAGACACCTGCCGATACATATAAAGCCTTTGAGAGATTTCTAAGGAAAAAAGATTATAGGAAGGCATACCGTTGCCTTGAGAAAATACATAATGAATTTCCTAACGACATTGAGTTAATGCAGGAGATTGTTCAGTTTTGTTTAGGCTCATGGCGAAAGCCCGAAATAGGTAGAAAATGGTTGATTAAGCTGACAAAGAGCCGTTCCGTTTGGCTTGACCATATGTTCCTCAGTCAGGCAGAGACGGAACTTGGAAATATCGGGAGAGCAAAGGAGTGTCTTAAAAAAGCCAGGGAGCTGCAGAAGAGCCAACCCGGGCTTAGGCCTGAGAAGGAAGCAAGGAAAGTATTTTCCGAGCTTGAAGAGTTCATAAGATATGCAGAAGCGAAAGCACTTGCCAGGGCAGCGGTTCTGGATATAGGGCCCAGTGCACCTCAGTTAGTGAAACGTGAATCGAGACCAAAGAAACAGAAGGCAGAGAGAGCCGAACAAGCGCGGTGGAGTGAACCCAAAAGTAGGCAAGAAATCAAGAGCCCACCCGCAGAGGTCCGGATTCCATTACACAGAATTCCTTTAAAGACAGAGCCCGTGAATGAGGAAACATTCTCATTATTCCTCAAAAGGGACACATCAACATTAAAAGAGTGCCAGTTACTGATTGACTATACACACCTTACTATTCAAAGTGGTTTTGATGATCTTTTATGCCTGAATGCAATAACTGATGTGGAGAAATACTGGTATCAGATTGAGACTGTAAAGAAGGTTCTCAAATATTTTCATGGAAGGGTTCTTTTATCTGATGAGGTCGGACTTGGAAAGACCATAGAAGCAGGAATGCTTGTAAAGGAGTACCTGATGCGCGGCATGATTAAAAATGTCCTGATACTCACTCCTGCGTCGCTGGTTTCGCAGTGGAAGGAGGAGATGCGGACTAAATTTGGTATTGAATTCATGACCACCGATGACCCCGAATTTATGAGGGACTCGATTAATTTCTGGAACAACAGGTTCATTATTGCATCTATAAATACAACGAAGAGCAGTAAGAACATGCCTGTAGTTGTTGAAAAATTCTATGACCTTGTAATTATTGACGAGGCGCATCATTTGAGAAATCGAACCACGCTCGCATGGAAGCTTGTCAATCAAATCAAAAAGAGATTCATCTTTCTGCTTACTGCCACTCCTGTTCAGAACAATCTCATAGAGCTTTTCAATCTTATTACACTTTTGAAGCCAGGTCAGTTTAAGACAGAGAAACTTTTCAGGAAGGAATATATCCAGAGAGGCAATTTGAAAGCCCCTGCTAACAAGGAAAGATTAGCCGGTCTTTTGAGGGATGTGATGATAAGGAATACAAGGAGTGCGATAGATCTCAAACTTCCGAAAAGGTTCGCTACAACTATAAGGGTCGAGCCAACAGAGACTGAAAAACAGATCTATTTAAGGATTAGCGACTTCCTGAGAAATCAGAACTTCAAAAAACCGATGATTAATCTCTTTCTAAGAGAAGCAGGAAGCAGCCCATTTGCTCTGAAGAATACCCTTCTCAATAAAGATGGCACAAAAGATATTATTGATGCAATCAATAGTCTCGAGGACATATGCAAAGGCAACGAACTTCTGAAGATACTGCTGAAAAACCCGGCTGAGAAGAAGGTTATTTTCACACAATACTTGAAGAGTGTGGACTATGTCACTGACCTCTTGCAGAGGCACGGGATATCGTTCGTTACCTTCAGAGGCGATATGCCACTCAGGAAGAAGGACGAGGCGATTGCAAGATTCAGAGAAGAGATTCCTGTGCTTGTCTCTACAGAGTCAGGTGGTGAGGGTAAAAATATGCAGTTCTGTAACACAATCATCAATTTTGACCTTCCGTGGAACCCTATGAGGATTGAGCAGAGGATAGGCAGACTTCACAGAATTGGACAGACCCGTGATGTCTTCATATTTAATCTCTCGGTGAAAGGAACGATTGAGGACTATATAATTGATATTCTGGCTAATAAAATAGGCATGTTTGAAATGGTCATAGGAGAGATAGAGCCAATCCTCGGGCATATTGGAGAGGATAAAGAGTTTGAGGATATAATCCTGGAAATCTGGTCTAATAGTAGCGATACAGAGAAGCTTAAAGATGGGTTTGAGCAGCTCGGCAATGAGTTGTTGAATGCTAAGAGGGAATATCTGAAGACGAAAGCCCTTGATGAGGAGATCTTTGGCGAGGATTATGAGGTATAAGAGATTAGATGAAGTAATAGCTGATGTATTGACCCATAATGGCGCCGTTTTATCCCGCAATGAAGAAGATGGCTCTCTGGAGGTACTTGCCCCACCAGATGTTTCCAAAGTCTTAAAGATTCCAGAGTACACACGATTGCGTTTTTCCTACGACGAAATCAGTGATGGGACAATCTATGCATCGTTCGACTCCGAGTTTTTCATCTCGTTGGGGAAGCTTTTTTCCGGGAGGGGAAGATTCTCCATTGCAAGCTGTGAGTCCTACACTCCAAATATTGAGAAACTATCAAAGTTAATTTCTGAAAAGATTACCTTCAGTAATGCAACGTTCCGCTTAGGCAAAAGCGAGGTTAAGAACATATCCTACCTGCTCTTTTATTTTAAGTATGTGGCATTATCCGATGAAAAACGTGAGGGTATCTTGCCACTATTGATAAATGAAGTGAATCTTTCCATCCTGCCTTTTGAACACGGCGCTACAGACTTGAAGGAGATGGAAGATGAACTAAAAGATATTGAAAGGCATGAGATAAAGAAAGTGTTTCAATCAGCGTATTCTGCAAGTGCCCGTCTTGTGGAAGAAGAATTAAGGGATTTTATCAAAAGCCTTGATAGGAGGCTTAACCGCGACATTAGAAGGGTATATGAGTATTATGGGACACTCAAAAAGGAGACAAAAAGGGCTCTAAAAAAGAAGGCTCTTGCTAATGCGATGAGCGAACTTAATTTGTTGCAAGAGATGCGGGAGCATGCCAGTAGCGATACCATGCGAGAGATAGAAAGGTTACAGCAAGATATAGATAGCCGGATTGAAAAGCAGATAGAAGACAGAACAATAAAGGGTGATGGCTTAGATAAGCTGTTTGATAAGATAGATGTAATAGAAGCGGAGCGCAAATGGAAAATTCAGGACTTAGTTGCAAAATACGCACTGAACATCAAGATAGAACCAGTCTCAACTATCCGCATAGATACACAATCCATTGTATTCTGGATAAATATAAAGCGCAGGCTTTCCTCCAGACAGTTTCCAATCACCTTTAACCCTATGACGAGACAAATTGATGCCCTGCCATGTGAGTCATGTTTTAACCCACGGAAGCCTTACTATGTATGTGACGATAGGCTTCATATTATCTGTGCTCGCTGTTTCAAAACATGCCCTGATTGTGGGAAGAAATACTGCATCGCTTGCTACAATATATGCCCAAAATGCAGAAAACGGAGGGAATCTGCTCGTTAACTGATCTTGCCACATTCCGTCACCTCCCGCCAATAGCCTTTCGTCTCTGGTAGTACCGGGCTGCGCCGAGCATTTCCTGTTCAGCTGGCAAAAGAAAGCGCACTGGCTTCATTTTATTTTGCTTGGAGCGTCACGAAAAACGTCTTCTGCCGATCGACTCGAGATCCGTCCCCTCTTGTACTCCTGATATCGCCTTTCCGCTTCCTCGACCCAAAGACGTTCGCATTCAGCGTCGTCCGGGGCATCAAGACTTGCAATGAGGTGCTCCGCGAGCGTTGCCCGGTCCTTCACCGGCATCTGCAGGGCTTGCCGCTCAAAATCCTTCAAATCTACGGACATAGCTTCACCTCCGTTTTGTCTGTTTAGACTACCACATTTGCAGGGATTCCGCAAAAGATTTACGAGGCTTTCCGCCTGCCCTTAGCTATCATCTATAAAATACTCTCGCTATGGTGAAATCTATGTAATCAGGCTGACTGCTTCAGCATCCCTCTTGCCCACACCAGTATTTCCCTTAGAGCCTCTTCAGCGTCTTCGCTTATCTTGCTCACCTTAACATCCTCAGGGGATTCAGATCCGTTATGAAAATGCTTTGGAAAGGTTGTCACATGCTTCCACTTCCCATGTGGGATATTATCATGTCGATAAATTTTACCATCAATATGTCGCCTCTCCCAGTGATATGAATACCTTTCTCTCCTCTTCCAGGAAAACCATATATCAAGGTAGCTCCTATCCGAGAAGAGAACACGAAACGTGTCCTGCACGAAAACCGTATCCTCAACGATATCCGAGAACTCTATCTCAGCAATACGCCGAATCTTTTCGTAGATGGGGAGCATCAGAGAACGCTCAGAGCTTTCCTGATGGATTCAATCTCAGCTTCGAGATGATCCAGCCTGAAGTAATCCTCCCGACCGTCTTTCTCCTCTATCCTGTCCTTTTTAAAGAGGTTTTCCAGATCATCGGCTGTCTTTACCCCATACTTCTGCCCGACCCTGAAAAGTTCTGCTTCGCGCTGTCGCAATTGCTGATGTAAATATACCCTTACTGCCTCTCGCTCTAACGTGTCCGTGTCCAGATCAAGCACAGAGAGCACCTCGCTACACTTCTCCTTCAACAACTCACTTGTAGTCATCACTTTACCTCCTCATCGTGCTCGTTAAGCCAAACAGTATATTTTGCATCTTCCGGAATAATCACCTCTGCCATTTCTCCCACCTTCGCTTTAACCATACCATATTTTCCCCACCCCTGTCACCCCTTCTTTCTTAATCTGAGTAAATACTTAAGATCTTCTAAATCCTGTGTTCGCCCAGCAGATCGCTTCATCTTTATAAGATCATCCAGTGAAGCAAAATTGACAAGAGTATCGCCAAACTTAGCTCTTACCTTATTCTTCCAGACATTCTGAAAAGTTACGCCTTTCACAAAAGGATGGACGTCAGTTTCTACAGAATATTGACGAATTAACAGTTTCTTTGTAAGCAGCTCATCCAGGGTAACACCGGTCATATCATATCCAAATTCTTTCAGGGCCTTCCACACCCTTTCTGCATTGGGCCTCTCTGGCTTTATAAAAATATCAATGTCTAAGGTAGCACGAGAATAACCGTGGACAGGAAAGGCTGTAGCTCCAATTATTACAAACCTAACCCTATATTCTTTTAATAATTTGAGTAGTCTTTCTGTATCCACTTCTCTTAGAGAGGTTAAGCATTTCTTGAGTTTTTTTAAACATCATCTGAAATCTCTGTTCAATCGTTAAAGATTTAAGGTAATTCAACTCAAATTCAATCTCTTTGTTCTCATTATGCTTCTTCAATTTCAAGATATTTCCACCCATCGACTTCCCCATCGCCCCCGCCATCCCTCTCACCTCCACTTTAACCATAGCACATTCCCCTCCCCCTGTCAATACAGCGAAGCAGTACTGCAGCGGAGCAGCACTGCTTCACCGTGTTTCACCGTAAAAATGGCAGGCCATTCGCCTGCCCACATGCCTGCCTATCCCCTGCAACTTTTAACTTTAAGCTTTCAACTATCTTTTACTCCGTCACCTCCCGCCCAAAACCTCCATCATCTTACCTATGAACTTCTCAGCACTTTCTATAGACTCCTTAGCATCCTTCTCGGTGATCTTCACCTTCTCCTTGTAATCTGCCCTGTACCTTGCTTCTTGTGCAACAGCAAACATCCTACCAAAGCTCTTGTCTAACTTGCCATTTTCTATACAGTACTTGCCCAGCAGTCTCTTTGTCCCGTCATGAGTATGAGGATCCCCTTCCCCTCAGCCAAAAGCACTGCCTTAGTTGCACAGAACATAGCATAGTAAGAGGCGGATACTGCATCCCTCCTGTGACCAGTTCTTAGAAGGTCCTTGGCCGCTTTGACTTTATCTGCAGCCATAGTCATTCTCAACTTAATAAATTCCTCCTTCTCTTTCGGCTCCATAACTCAATCCCTTCAGATTTCACATGCTCCATTAGAGGTGACCATTCTCTAAATTCCCTTTCCTCTACCACCAATGGAGATATATCTACCATATACTTGACGATTGCGTCCATGCTCAAAGCTACTATCTCCCGGTGCATCTTCCGGTTGTCCCTGTCAACGACTACCAGAACGTCAGTATCTGAATCCCTGCTGGAATCTCCCCTGACCCTGGAGCCAAACAAGATTAGTCTCTCCACCCTCTTCGGAAACCGGGATACTAAACTCCTCTGATACTCCAGCAAAGCTTTCTTGTGTTTCAATGACAATCTTGAACCTTCTCTCATCATACCCCAACCCCTTAGGTTTCATCATGACTATACCATATCCATATTCCCCCTGTCAATAAAAATGGCAGGCTCTCGCCTGCCCTTAGCTAAGCCATCAACTATAAGCTGCTTTTAGTTCGTCACCTCCCGATGGTAACTGGTACCCACGGTCGTGCTGGGGGGGACCACAGTGAAGGTTATAACCTGTGCATCCCCAGTGCCATTGCCATCAACGGGCATGATGAAGACGGTATATGGCTGGGAGCCACTGAGTGGTGGACTGTTCGGCGTAGCAAA
Organism: bacterium; assembly: GCA_023130215.1. GTDB lineage: Bacteria > NPL-UPA2 > NPL-UPA2 > NPL-UPA2 > JAGMAN01 > JAGMAN01. The sequence goes on along the minus strand of JAGMAN010000054.1, from coordinate 35 downwards.
TAAACCATTATTGTCGAGTAGACATATTCAATCCT
>JAGMAN010000053.1 GCA_023130215.1 bacterium | reverse complement strand
CGAGCTTATCGGGTTTTAAATATGCAGTGTTATGCACGGTTTGATATAAGAGTAGGGAAGGATTCTAATATTTACATTTTAGAGGCAAATGCTAATCCCTGCCTGGCCAAGAAGGAGGACTTTGCGCAGGCAGCTATTAAATCCGGCATCCCTTATAATAAACTCATCCAGAGACTAGTCCTCAAAGCCCTGAAGAAATAAGAGGGCTTATCGGTTCGGCTACCCCACCGCCCTTCGTGTGACTGCCCCCGAAATCGAATACCCTTACTATATTATAGATTATAGCAAACAGCCTCAAGTTTTACCTTGAGGCTGCAATCAGTCTGAAACCATCCTTAATTACTGTCTCTACTTATTATGGCATTAACTGTTTTAAAGTAATATTTAATGCCTTTGCTATCTTTTCGATATTTATTATTGATATGTTTCGTGCCCCACGCTCTACATCGCTTATATAAGTCCTGTGTAGATTAGACTCGAAAGCAAGCGTCTCTTGAGACATTCTCTTTTTGTGGCGAATCTTCTTTATTCTGCTTCCTAACTTGCTTCTAATATCTGCCATGTTATCCTCTTTTAATTTTTTAATGCTTGACAATATTCTAACATTTGTCTAAAATAAGTCTACAGACTATAAGTGACATAATATGATGCTCGTTAATGGAGAAAATGCCATGAAGAAAATCCTCATAGTGGATGACAAGATAAATGTATGTGAGACGATAAAGTACTTGTTCAAAGATAAAGGGCATGAGGTTATATATGCTCTAACAGGTAAAGATGGGCTGGATATGTTTGAGGTTGAAAAGCCCGATGTTGTGATTCTGGATATGCGCTTAGGGGATATGTCAGGGCTTGAAGTCTTAGAAAGAATTAAAGATATAGATCCTTCTTGTCGCGTTATTGTTTTGACCGGCTCCTATTCAGAAAATAATAGAAGGCAGTCTTTTAAGTTAGGGGCTGACCATTATCTTTCCAAGCCATTTTCTATAGACACACTAAATAATGTAGTCTTGGAGTCATAAACATGGAACCATATTTCAACTTTTACTATCGGCACTTCGTGGCGGGAGTGGTCATGTTGGTAATCTTAGGATTGATCTGTATAATTGTGGAGGTGTTAAAATGAAATGTGCTATTTATATAAGAGTAAGTACGGACAATCAGGCGGGCTTCTCAGGAATATTATGTTGACCTTTGCTCAATTTGAGAGAGAGCTTACATCTGAACGAACAAAAGACAAAATGCTCCAGCGTGCTCAAAAGGGAATGTGGAATGGTGGGGTGGTTCTTTTCGGCCTCTTCCAAAAAAACCCCGCCTATCCATAAAGATAAGCGGGGTTATCAAGACTGGCTCCAGATCTGAAATTTCAACGAACTATTCCAATAGTTTTACCGAATACTATCCATCAATGTAAGAAAAGAAATCTTCAATAATGCCACCGCCCGCTGGGGCGGCGGCAAAGTGAGCCATATCACTCTGCGTCACCTGCCCTCCCCATCTTTGATTTCGAAGAAATCAGGGGAGTGTCATCCTCGCAAAAATCTGTTTTTAAGAGCGCGCCGAACGAATTTTTTCAAAAGGAATTATTTTTTGCTCGGTCTCGTCCGCCCCGCCTCCAGCGGGAAGCCGAAATCTTCAAAAAATGCTTGCAAGTAATTCTGGATATGGTATAATATCGGGGAGTTAATAAAATAAAATTATTGTATGTAAAGGAGAATAAATATGACTATTAATACGTTGATCCCCAAAGCTGACATTAGTTCTTCAAGATCTACAGTTACGAATTGGAAAAATAAGGTTAAAGAGATAGTAGATAGTTATAGTGCTCGCCATAGCATAAGCCATGGTGTTCAGAAAGATGCCATTCAAAACGGATGGGATGCAAGAACGGATAAACGTCATGCAAAAAACTGGTTGATGAAATTCGAGCTTATAAAGGGCAAGGACAAGAATACATATTTTACGATGACGGACTCAGGGACGACAGGTTTGACCGGACGAGTTCTCCAGCCCGAAGAATTAGAAACAGACCTGCCTATCGAAGAACGCTGGGGGAGATTTGAAAATGTTGCATTCACAAAAAGCCCCGAAGAAGAAGCACTTGGCGCTAGAGGTAGGGGTAAATTCATTTTTGTTGGAGCATCGGAAAATTATGTAATATTATATGACACTTTAAAACCCGACGGCTCTTATAGACTTGGATTTCGCACTATAGAATTAACCGATTCAAAAATCAACTGCTTCGATGACGACGAAGGGAGAAAAAAATTAGTAGAGTATACTAAAAAAACATTAAAGCCTCTTGATAAAGTAGGCACAAGAATTATTATTGTCAATCCCGTAAAGGAATTTATCGATGACTATAAATCTGAAAGCTTTCTGCGATATATAGAGGAAACTTGGTGGGAAATAATTGCGAAATGTGATGTAAAAATATATACAATCGATGGTAAAACCAAAAAAACCGCAAAAGCGCCGAAAGAATTTGTCCTTTATGATAAAGATAGCACCTCTTTCACTATATGGAAAAAGGATAATGAGAAGGTCAGGGTAGGCAGGAAAGAGTATAGAATAAAGCATCTGCATTTTGTCTGCAGCTTAAAAAAAGAAGTTCCGGAGGACTTGCACGGAGTTGCCATACAGCGCGGAGGCATGAAGATATGTTCTATACCAATACGTTATGTGCCCGCCAACATAACAAATTCTATATATGGTTATGTTAGCTTTGATAAGGAACTCGAGCAAGCTATACAGAAGGAAGAGGACCCAGACCATTATGGTTTTAGTTTTAGAAAATCTGTACCGGCTGCGGTTAGGCACAAGATAGAAGATGAGCTTGAGAGGTTTGCAAGGGAAAAGCTAGGAATAGGCGTAAGCCCCGAAGACCGCAAAAAGCAGATGCAGTCTGATGCAGAGCGAAAAGCAATATACGCCGTTAATAGAATACTGAAAAAGATGGGACTGACAGGAATTACTATACCTCCGCCGCCACCGCCGCCACCGCCGCCACCGCCAAGAAAACTCTTACGACTAGAAATGTCGGATTTTACATTTCCTAGAAATATACGTAGGCTCAACTATGGAGAGCATCTAAAAGGCGGAGAACTTGTTGCAGTTAATGATACAAAGGATAAAATAGTAGTAAATTTGAAAATGTACATTGTTAAAGGAGATATGCAGATAGGACCGCACCTATGCGATTCTAATGTTGAGATTCAAAGCAAGAGCGCCCTTACCATAAATCCTTTAGATTTGGAAATTACTAAAACTAAGTTTCCTACCTCTGGAAGATATATAGTAAGAGCAAGAATGGTCGCTATTTCTGTTCCCAGTCAAAAAAAGGGCGCTGAACTACATAAAGTTGCCAGGGCGTTTTATTTAGAAGAAGATCCGCCCGAAACGGGTCTTTTTGAAAAGTGTGAAGCTATTTCTTATGGAGATGATGAAGATTTGATGACGATAATGGGCGAAGCCGTATCTGGTACGGACCAAGGATACATATTCCAATACAACAAGGATCATCCAGCATATGCAGTTAATAATGACGGTGATGAATTAACAGGTTATCTGGTCCGCATCATGGCGGATGAAATACCCAGGGTAGTACTTCGTAGTCATCAGCAAAAGATATTTACACAAGAAGAGATAAGCGATCCGGAGCAACTAGCGAAGAAAATATCTTTGCTGCAAGGTAAGATATTATATGCCTATATTTCTGGTATTGTATCAGGAGGAGGCTAAATGGCTGTAATTATAAGAGAAACACGGATCCTGGGCGGTAAATCCGTAGCAGGAACAAAGGTATATAAGTCTGACAGATTCGTAACAAAAGAAATGGCTCATGAAGCTGATAGACTTGATATATTCCTGAAAGATAAGATGAATGAAATCCGCAAGAAGCTTCATGACATGGGCCTACTTGATCAAAATAAAAAGAAAAGAGAATACATTTTAAAACTCAGATATGAGCTAGGAAAAAGACTTAGTTTCGTAGATGATCCAAAAGTCCTACATCCAGACGACAAGAAATACATTTGGAGAGCACTTTTTGATCATGCGCAGGACCTTGCCCCGGGGACACCGGACGAGCGAGCAAACAATCGGCCAAAAACAAGCTTTTTCGCGTATTGTTATAAATTGGCGAAGGTGCCGTGGGACATAGTAGAATCTGGCGGCGATTGGTCATCTTGGCAGAGATTTTTTGATTTAGCCATAAAAAGAGACGAAAGAATTTTTGTATGGCTTGGAAAGCAAAGTGATAAATTACGATCGTCTTTTAAAAAGAATTGGCTTAAAGAAACTACAAAATCACTTACTGACCAGTTTCATAATCGTGACACTACTGTATTGAGCGAAGCGGAACTAGAACAAGAGCTAACGAATATTCTTGAGAAAATCAACGCTTAATGTATTATTGTAATATACGTTAGCGAGGTATATCAAGGGCTTATGCGCTCAAAAGCTATAATTTCATTCAATATGTCGAAAATAAAATCTTCTGGTTCTGAAATTGAAAAAACAATGTCAAGGACCTTATGGAGATATGATTTGAGGGGATACAGAAAAAATGCCAACAATATTATAGGAAAGCCTGATTTCTCTTGGAGTAAATACAAAACCGCTGTTTTCTGCGATAGTTCTTTCTGGCATGGCTACAGGAATATGAGCACTAAGCGCCATAACTTTAAAAGCAACAAAAGGTTTTGGGTAAAAAAAATATCACGCAATATTGCCAGAGATAAAGAGGTAAATAAAAAGTTAAAGAAAAACGGGTGGATAGTAATAAGATTTTGGGATTTTCAGCTTGATGGAGATGTGCAAAAATGTGTTGCGAAGGTGCAGAAAGCACTGAAAGTACAAGGAAGAAAATAATAGCCATAGATCTCTTCTGTGGAGCTGGAGGTCTTACGAGAGGCCTTTTAGATGCTGGCATAGAAGTGAAGATGGGCATAGATTTCGATGATAGCTTCAGAAGAAGCTATGAGCACAATAACAAGCCGGCCATCTTCTATCGTGCCGATGTTAGAACATTAAACGGCAATGACTTAGAACGCAACTTGGATATTAAGCCAACTGAACTGTTCTTAATGGCTGCATGTGCACCATGCCAACCTTTCAGCAGACATATCAACAATCATCGTTACGATCGAAGAAAATCTTTACTGCTAGAAGTCGGACGCATTTTGACAGAATTTCAGAGAAAACCCGATTTTCTGCTACTTGAAAATGTACCGCGGATATACAAGATAGATAATGGTAGAATTCTTAAAAAATTTCTCAGACTTATGGCTAATCTCGGTTATAACTACAAAGCTGATGTAATTGACGCGAAACATTACGGAGTTCCGCAAACCAGAAGGCGCTTTATCATGCTTGCTGTACGCAAGGAATTGTACGCAGGCAAAGTTGTTTTTCCTGACAGGATATACGGGAAAGGCCTTTTACCGTACAAAACAGTTCGTAATGCAATAGCTCACCTGCCGCGTTTGCGTGCTGGACAGCGGCATAAAAGTGTACCAAATCATGAATGCGCTAACATGAGAGACATAAATCGTAAAAGATTATCACATGTTCCGAAAAACGGTGGTTCTCGTACGGCATGGCCTAAGGAACTCATACTGAATTGCCATGTGGACCATACTGGACACAAAGACGTTTACGGAAGAATGAAGTGGGATGCTCCGAGTCCGACTCTAACATGTAGGTGCACCAGCATATCAAACGGTAGATTCGGCCATCCTATCCAACTTAGAGCTATTTCACTAAGAGAAGCTGCCTTCCTCCAAACATTTCCGGAGGACTACGAATTCTTTGGCATGTTCGGAAATATGGCTATGCAAATAGGCAACGCTGTACCAGTTCGGCTGGCAAAGATTTTAGGTGAATATCTCGTTAATTTACCAATTTGCCGCCAGCCAAAATTTGTTTTGGAAGGGGGGCAGGCTTGGAGCGCAGGGAACGGAATCCAGATTTATCCGATGAAGTCCGAGCACCGAGCCCGCTCAAGCGGGCGGAGCCTACAAATTCTTTTTCTGGGAACCGTGGATTGTATTCGGTAAGACTATAGAGATCGTGAGACGGGAACTAGAATTTGGGAGCCATTAACTATGGAAAAAATCAAGCTGTAAGTTAATAATGCTTATAGGCTTTCATCTTTGTGTCTAAAAAAACAATATGAAAAACATAGTCTGTCCTAAAACCTATCATTGGTTTTGGTCCATCAAATCTTATAGCATAGAAATTAACATCTGGGGTAATAATATCAGGTAACGATATACTTGGCAGTGCCTTACGTGCTATTTTTTCAGAACCCAACCCATGTTTAGGAGCAAACTGAATATCCCGCCAAGTCATTTGGCTTAATTTATGTAACCTATGAAGCAGTTTCTCTTTTTCCTTTATGGTGCACTGCTTTAAACCATGCTTCTTCTCTCTTAGATACTTAAAACAAAAAATGGGATGTTCAAATTTGGGTATAGGTCTTACATCTTTAGATAATTTTAATTTATTCCCCCTTGATAGAGACCTTGGCCTAAAATTAGTCATTAGTTTTGAGTAACGTCTTAAAGTATTTTTTCATTCTATTGTGAGAAATAATTTCATCTTTGGGGGTATCTTTCCAGGTGGGGTCAGTGTGAGTAAAATTCCTCAACTTCCATGCTGAAAACTGGCCATAAACCTTGTAGACCTCTTTTATTAAATCCTCTTGTTTTTCCGTAAATGCTGAAACTTTAATCGATTCAGGTGGGTCAATACCATGTTCTCCATAATCTTTATATTTCCGATACATTTCCGGCACGACAGGCCCGTGAGCCCATGCACAAACATCTTCTTTGAATAATGGTTTATTGTATAAGGCGAGGTGAAAACCCTGACAATAATATAATAATTTTTGCAGTTTTAAATTAGAGATTATATCTCCAATCTCCGGATCGCTTAGCTTTAAAATATAATCTGCAACATCTTTACATTTAAGCATTATTGTCCCTCCTATTGTTTAAATAATACACGATTATTTTCATATCGTCAAGATAGAAACCCTTGACTTTCTTTTCACGGCTACTATCGGACGACTTTCGCAACTTTTTGTTCTCCGTGGAAGTATCCCAGATATGCGAGGAACTGGCTATCTTTTAGCTGATATCTACTTCTGCAACAGATTTTCCCTACATAACGTCATGGATCACTCGCTCTGCGGTGCCGCGCTCGACGCGGCTATATCAGAGTCGAGCATGTTGTTGGGCAACTGTGTTGTTAGACAGTGTCTCTCTTGAACGTTGTGTTCTTGCTTGCTTTCGCTGACTGTTTGAACGCCTGTTGCTGTTTCAGGTCTCTGGCACTGTCCACAGAATCCTTGGTTTCGATCTCCTCAATTCTCTTTTGTTTTCGCCTGGTCGCAAGGATATCGGGTCGGAACTTGCGAATTGTTGGCGGTTGTTCGAAACCAGGTATATCCGCTTTGACCTTGAATCCCTGTGACTCAAGCTTCTTCGCTCTAACACGAACAGCCTTGTCATGCTTCGACTGACTATTCTTTGAACGTGGCATGATTACCTCCATTGTTGCCCAACATTAATTATTGAACGTTTACTGCTATCTCAGTGTTACTGTATCACAAATTGCTTGAAATGTCACAACAAAAATCCTCTTCGACATATTATATCACAGAGGGTTTGAAATGTGAACTCCCCGGGCAAGACTCGAACTTGCGACAAGGTGGTTACAGGATCCCCTGATATTTCTATCAGGCCTGGACTATCTCTTTGCCCTCGACTCTACGTTAGGGCAGCGGGTGTATAGTCTCTGCACATTTATCCGCCAACATTCGTCGGCGGAACTTAGCTCAGGATTACCTTAGCCTTGCGGCTTTAGGCTTCCCTGAATTAGCCCGCTTTTCATCCCGGTGTTTCCACCGGGAGCTGCCATAGCTTAACTCTGAATTATAAACGGCAGTCGGATTTTCATGAAATCCTTTGTGCCATAATTCAGAGTCAATTCGACCACACAACTTACGTTTCCTACGGTCGCATAAATTGTGGTCTCATTGACAGCCACCTGCTCTACCGACTGAGCTACCGGGGAACATAGTTTTCAAAGAGCCCGTAGGTTCTCTTTTACCACAGTTGTCTTTATTTTTCAACTTTCTTCAAAAGGTCTTCCCAGTCCTGGTCAATTCGAGCCTGGATTTCGTCCAGGAGACCTTTATTTTCTTCTTTTAAAAGGTGTTTGAATCTTTGCTGAAGATTGAATAAATCCTTAACCGGGCGTTTCTCTTTTGGTTTATAGGTTAATTTCCAGGCCCGGCCATCCTCCACCTCGTAGAGAGGCCAGAAACAGGTATCCGCTGCTAATTTACCTATTTCTACAGTCATATCCGGCTGATATCCCCAACCCAAACGGCAGGGGGTATGGACATTAATGAAAGAAGGACCATCAACCGCCAGGGCTTTCTCCACCTTGGTCGTCAGGTCACGCCAGAACCCAACTGCTGTCTGGGCAACATAAGGAATCTTATGAGCCGCCATAATACCGGTAAGGTCCTTGGGAAACTCTTTCTTCCCGGGAATTACTTTCCCCACCGGAGCGGTAGTGGTATGAGCTGCCCGCGGTGTAGCCGAAGAGCGCTGGATGCCGGTATTCATATAAGCCTCGTTGGAATAGCAAACGTAAAGCATTTTATGACCCCTTTCCATAGCGCCAGAAAGGGATTGAATTCCGATATCGTAAGTCCCTCCATCGCCGCCAAAAGCGATGAATTTAATCTCCTTGTCCACAGGAAGTCTTCCTTTCTTCTTCAGGGCTCGATAGGCAGTTTCTACTCCACTGCAGGTAGCGGCAGAATTCTCAAAAGCGCTGTGGAAAAAGGGAACCTCCCAGGCACTGTAAGGGAAAATGGTGCTTCCCACTTCCAGGCAGCCGGTGGAGATAGTAACCACAGCCGGGTCTTTGCAGGCTAAAAGCACCTGCCGGGCAACAATTGACGCTCCACAACCGGGGCAAAGACGATGACCGCCGGTGAAGCGCTCCGGTCTTTTAGAAAGTTCTTTTAGAGTAGCCATTTTATTCCCTCACTCCTAAATAGTTGACTATTTTTTTTACTTCACCTGTTTTAGCAATCTTTTCAAGATTTTTATAAACGGAGGTAATCTCTTCCAGGCTTATCTCCCTACCACCCAGTCCGTAGATGTAATTTACTATCGGCGGTCTGGTCGGTCCGTCATAAAGGGCGGCCCGCACTTCATTGAAAGTAGGACTGCCAAAACCAGCCACGCCGTCAACCCTGTCCATTACCGCAACAGCCTTAACCGAAGAGAGGCTTTCGGCAATCTCTTTGTGAGGAAAAGGACGGAAGATGCGAATTTTCAGCATACCTGCCTTTATTCCTTTTTCCCTCAAATCATCAATCACTACCCGTGAAGTTCCGGCGGTAGAACCGAGGACGACAATAGCAAGCTCGGCATCCTCAAGTTTATACTTCTCGATAAGGTCATACTTGCGACCAAATCTCTTTCCAAATTCTTCTCCTACCGCTCTAATCACTTCCGGGGTATTGTACATTGCCTCGGCTTCCTGCCGCTTATGTTCAAAGTAGAAGTCCTGGAGGTCAAGGGCGCCTAAGGAATAAGGATGTTTAATGTCAAGAAGTGACCTCTCCGTCTTATACTCTCCGATAAAGGATTTCACTTCTTCATCATGGATGAGGTCCACTACTTCCAGACCATGGCTGATAATGAACCCATCGACAGTAATCAAACCGGGGAGTCTCACCTGAGGATGCTCACAAATCCTTACCGCCTGAATGACATTGTCATAGGCTTCTTGAGAATTCTCGGAAAAAATCTGAATCCAGCCCGAATCCCGCGCTCCCATCGTATCGGAGTGGTCACAGTGAATGTTAATCGGACTGCTCAGGGCCCGGTTCACTTCTGGCATAACAATGGGCAGACGTAAGCCAGCGGCAATGTAAAGCATCTCGTACATAAGAGCTAACCCTTGAGAAGAGGTTCCGGTCATTGCTCTTGCTCCGGCCGCCGCCGCCCCGATACAGGCACTCATTGCCGAATGCTCACTCTCCACGGCAACGAACTCGGTATCAACCAGTCCATCGGCAACAAACTGCGAGAAAATCTGGACAATTTCCGTAGCGGGAGTGATTGGATAGGCAGCCACTACATCCGGATTTATCTGCCGCATGGCTTCTGCCATGGCTTCATTTCCTGTTCTTGCTACTCTTTTCATAGTCTTCTTCCTTATTTTTCCCTAAATTCACGCTCATCTACCATCTTAATGGCCTGCACTTTTGGTGGGCAGACCCTGGCGCAGATTCCACATCCTTTACAGTAACGGTAATCTATGCCAATCATCTTTTCATCCTTAACAATTATGGCTGAGTCAGGACACCAGATCCAGCAGTTAAGACAGTTTATACATTTCTCATCATCCTTGATGGGACGAAGAGTTCGCCAATCCCCGGTTTCAAACTCTTTTGCTGTCCCGGCTTCCAGGAGGTCACCGGAAGCCAACTCTTTCCATCCCGGTTTCTTACTCATTTTCTTATTCTCCTTTGACTTTCTGGTAAGCCTCTTTTATGGATTCAATGTTCCCCCGGATTATTTCTGGTTTGTGACGGAATTTCTTCTCCAATTTCTTCTTAGTATCTGAAAGCAGGCTTTCTAAACTCAGGATACCGGTGGCTTTGACCAGAGCTCCCATCATCGGCGTATTGGGAATCTCTCGACCGATATGTTCCCGGGAGATGGTAGAGGCATCTACGGTCCAGACTTTCTGTTTCCCCGGGGCAAGACCTAATTTTTTTCGCATTTCCCGGGGAGCCTCCCGGGTATTAACAATTATGACTCCTCCGGATGAAAGTCCGGCGGTTACTTCAACTGTCTCGATAAGAGTTGGGTCAAGAACGACCACAACCTCCGGAGAAATCACCTGGGAATGAAGTGTAATCGGCTCATCGCTCAAACGGTTAAAAGACTGCACCGGCGCCCCCATCCTCTCCGGTCCGTATTCCGGGAAAGCCTGGATATATTTACCTGTGGCGAGGGCCGCTTCTCCGAAAAGAAGGGCGGCTGTCTTTGCTCCCTGTCCGCCACGACCATGCCAGCGAATTTCCATCAAGTTTTTCATCCTAAAACTCCCTTCTCCCATCCAAGGCTTTTCCCAGAGTGACTTCATCAACGTACTCCAAACTGCTTCCCACCGGAATCCCTCGAGCAAGGCGGGTGAGTTTCACTCCCAGCGGTTTGATTTTCTGGGCTAAATAGACGGCTGTTGCTTCCCCCTCGGCATTAGGATTGGTAGCTAAGATCACCTCCTGCGCTTTCTCTTCTTTTATCCTCTGCAAAAGTTCTTTTATTCGAAGATTCTCCGGGCCAATTCCATCTAAAGGAGAGATGGCTCCAGAGAGGACATGGTAGAGACCTTTATACTGATTTGTCTTCTCCATAGAGGCCACATCGCCCGGCTCTTCCACCACGCAGATTAGCGACCTATCTCTCTTGGCACTGCGGCAGATGAAACATTGTCTTTCCTCGCTCAGGTTCCCACAGACCGAGCAGTAACTCACTTTCTCTTTGAGCTCTCCAATAGCTGTGGCCAGGGCCTCAACCTCCTCGGTAGGGCTCTTAAGAAGGAAGATGGTTAACCGTTCAGCCGTCCTCGGACCGATGCCGGGAAGCTTGTTTAGATTTTCAATAGCTCTTATCACTGCTTGAGGGTAACGGTACATTTTTAAGTTCCTGAGCCAAGCATCTGGGAAAGACCTGGTATGTTTATTCCTCCGGTTATTTTCCCCATCTCCTCAGCCATCAACTGCTGAGCCTTACGCAATCCCTCGTTTACGGCGGCCAGGACTAAATCCTCTAACATCTCCATATCTTTGGAATCCACCACTTCCGGCTCTATCTTTATGGAAAGAATTTGACCTTCGCCATTAACTTTGACGGCGACCATTCCTCCTCCGGCGCCGGCTTCCACCGTTTTCTCCCGAAGTTCCTGCTGAACCTTAGCCATCTTCCCTTGAATTGTTTTTGCCTGATTCAACAATTGCCATAATCCTTTCATCCGGCTATCCCTCCTTCTTCTTCACCTGAACTATCTTGCCTCCGAATGTATCCAGAGCAGTTTTAATGATTGGCTCCTCCCTGAGCCTGCCGGCCAGCTCATCCTCTTTATCTGTACTCTCTGGCTGACTGGCTTTAGCCTCCTTGAGGATGGGGTGAATCATCAGGTCGTGAGCGAAGACTTCTTTCAATGCCTCTTCAATAATCTGTCTGATCTCATTTCTCTCTACACTCTCTTTGTGGAAACCGAGCTCTGCTGGAAAAGCAACGGTTACTATCCTCTCGCTCACTTTGACCGGCTTCCCTTCTTTTAAGAAGGCCTCGGCTGAGATTTTCTTCTCCTTCACCTGCTCCAACACCTGAGGCCAGTTCTCTCTAACTTTCTCCAAAGACAAAGTGTTCTCCGGTCCCGGCACAGGAGAAGCGGTTTCTGCTTTCACCTCGGCAGCACCAGTTTCTTCTCTCGACTCAGGAGAAGGAGCCTTTTCTCCCAGCTCAGTTGAGTTTGGGGCTGGCTTTAACCTGGTCAGTTTTATGACGGCCAGTTCCAGGGGGATGCGACCTGACTGGGAACGTCTCAAAGCCTCTTCTGCCAGGGAGACAGTGGCAATGACTTTATCTATCTCCTCATAGCTGAAGTGAGCCGCCTCGCCTTTCAGTCTTTTAATGCTTTCTTCAGGCAGGTCAACAAGCTCAACTCCTTCACCGCCAACTTTGAGCATAATCATATTGCGGAAATGCTCAATGAGGTTAGCACAGAAAAGGCGAAGGTCTTTCCCCTCACTTATAATGGCATCCACTAACCTTATTGCGCTTAAGGTGTCTCCTTTGATTATAGCCTTAGTTAAATCAAAAAAATGCTTCTCACCAACCATTCCCAGGATAGTATTTACCTCCTCCTCCACAATCTTCTCTCCCGCTGAGAAGGAGACCAGTTGGTCCAGGATGGAAAGGGCATCCCGCATGCTCCCCTCTCCGCCCCGGGCAATGGCGAAAAGAGCTCTCTCCTCTACCTTCAACCTCTCTTCTTTGGCAATAAATTTTAATCTCTCTGTTAAATTGAGAACCCCTATCCTGTGGAAATCGAACCGCTGACAGCGGGAGAGAATAGTCGGCAATACCTTATGGGGAGCGGTGGTAGCGAAGATAAACTTCACATGCTCCGGCGGCTCCTCCAGGGTCTTAAGGAGCGCATTGAAAGCTTCCTTGGTGAGCATATGGACCTCGTCAATGATATAAACCTTGAATCTATCCCGGCTGGGAGCGAACTTAACGTTCTCCCTCAGGCTTCTTATCTCATCAATGCCCCGGTTAGAAGCCCCATCTATTTCCAGCACATCCAGGCTGGCGCTATCAGTAATCTCCTCACAGGAACTACACTGATTGCAGGGCTTAGCCGTTGGACCCTTCACACAGTTTAATGCTTTGGCTAAGAGTCGGGCAGTGGTCGTCTTTCCGATTCCCCTCGGGCCGGAGAAAATATAGGCGTGAGCCACCCTTTTACTGAGGATGGCGTTTCGCAGGGTGCGGGTGATGTGCTCCTGTCCGACCACTTCCTCAAAAGTTTGAGGTCTCCACTTCCTGGCTAAGACGATGTAAGCCATAACGTTACTCTAATCTTCAAGGCACCGCTACTTCCCCATCTAACGCGACCGTTCCAGCGGAGAGGCCGGGATTCGAACCCGGGGTGGAGTTGCCCCCACAACTGCTTAGCAGGCAGCTGCCTTCAGCCGCTCGGCCACCTCTCCTCTACGGAGGGCGAGGGATTTGAACCCCCAAGGGCTTTAAACCCGCCTGATTTCAAGTCAGGTGCCTTACCGTTAGGACTAGCCCTCCCAATGAATACTATCATGCCCGAGGCTCTTTGTCAAATAAAAGGCGATTCCTTCAAGTTATGCAGTAACTGCTTCATATCGTGTGGAAGGGGAGCGGTGAACTGCATGTATTCTTTCC
>JAGMAN010000052.1 GCA_023130215.1 bacterium | reverse complement strand
CCTTAAACCTTTTCTCCCGTAGGTCTTATCCCCCACTACCGGATGGCCAATATAGGCTAAATGCACCCTTATCTGATGGGTTCGCCCCGTGGCTAAGGTTATTTCTAATAAGGTAGCTATCTTGAACCTCTCTAAAACCCGGTAATGGGTGAGGGCAAATCTTCCTCCCTGGTGGCGCACCGCCATTCTCTTTCGCTCAAGGATGTGGCGACCCAATGGAGCTTCAATGGTTCCTTCATCCAGCTCGAGTCTTCCCTCCACCAGGGCCAAATACTTCTTTTTAATGCGGCGCTCCTTTATCTGCCTAACTAAATTAAGATGAGCCTCGTCGGTCTTAGCCACCATCAATGTCCCGGAAGTATCTTTATCCAGGCGGTGCACGATTCCCGGCCGAAGAGGACCATTTATGGTAGAAAGATTCTGGCAGTGGAAGAGAAGGCCGTTAACCAGGGTACCTGAGTAATGTCCGGCGGCGGGATGGACCACCATCCCGGGGGGCTTATTGACTATAAGAAGTTCTTCGTCTTCATATAAGATATGGAGGGGAATATCCTCGGGAAGAACTTTCAGGGGCTCCCGTTCGGGAATGAGAACACGGACTTTATCACCGGCTACCACTCTATGGCTGGACTTGGATACCTGACCATTCACGGTAACTCTTCCTCGTTTAATCAAACTTTGAATTTGAGACCGGGATAGGGCAACAGCTTGTTTAGCTAAGAATTTATCCAGCCGCACCCTATCTTCTTCAACTATAAATTCTTGCCTCTCTTCCATAATATCACCATAACGGTAGCGGCCAGGGGGAAGATAGCCAGACTGATAAGCTGAGATATGGTTAACTGAAAGAGGATTCGTGGATTATCTCCCCGCAGGAACTCAATGAGGAAGCGAAAAAAGGAGTAAAGGAGAAGGTAACTAAGAAGGATCTGCCCATGGTAACGGCTGCGTCGGCGAAGTTTAATCAAAACGATAAAGATAAATAAATTAGCTAACAAATGGTAGGCCTGGGTTGGATGGAGAGAGGCATCTAAGAAATGGCTGTGGGCGGGGCTGTTAGGTGGAAAGGTGATTGCCCAGGGTAAATTACCGGGGAAGCCGTAACAGCAGCCGTTCAAAAGACATCCAATCCTTCCCACCGCCTGGCCGAGGGCTACATAGGGAATAACTAAATCAGCTACTTTCAAGACTTTCATTTGTTTTCGGCGCAGATACCATATTCCACTGACCAGCGCCAAAAAAAGACCGCCATAGAATATCAATCCCCCTCGATGGAGCATGAAGATTTGCCCGGGATGAGCAAGATAATCCTTAATATTAAGGATGACAAAGAGCAGTCTTGCGCCAACTATGGCAGAGATTAGGATAACAAAGCCTAAGTCCAGAATCCTCTCTCCATCAATACCTTCCCTCATTGCCTGCCTCCTGACTAACATTATTCCTGAAAAGAAGGCGAGGGCAAGCATAGCTCCGTAAGAATAAATGCAAATGGGGCCAATCTTAAATAGAATGGGATGCATGAAATATCTTAGCCTTTTTTTCTTTCCCTGAGCATTTTCCAGCACAGGATTATTACGCCAACGGTGATGGCTGAATCGGCAAGATTGAAGGCCGGCCAGTGATGGTCATAGAGGCTGAAGTCCAGAAAATCAACCACATACCCAAAACGCACTCTATCAATGAGGTTGCCGGTAGCCCCTCCCAGGATGAGTCCGATAGAGAATGTCCAATCAGGGTATCTCCGGGAGAACTTTCTCTGAAGGTAGATTATCAAAATGACGCTGAGGATAGAGATGAAAATGAGGAAAGCTGTCTGGTGACGCAGTATTCCGAAGGCCGCTCCGGTATTGTGGATGTGGGTGAGATGAAATATATTCTTAAGGACTGGAATTGATTGACCTGGAAGGATTAATTCCTGAACATAGTATTTAGAGAGTTGATCTATGACCAAAATGAGGCCAGCAAGAGCCAGAATTAATGTCATATTCTTTCTATCTCTTCTCCATTTCCTCCTTGCATTTAATGCAGAGCCGGGCATAGGGGACTGCCCCAAGGCGCTTATGGCTAATGGCTTTCTCGCACTGTTGGCAGAGGCCAAACGGACCCTTCTTGAGTCGGCGCAAAGCCTCATCCACTTCATAAAGGAGTTTCTGCTCGGTGCTAACCAAATCGAGGGTAAATTCCCGCTCAAAATTGTCCGTCCCCATATCAGCCATGTGGAAGGAGTAGCCGGAGAGGTCCCCTGAAGCATCCCGCTGTGACTTATTCAGGCTGTCATTTTCCAGATGCTCGATATCAGAAAGAAGGGTCTCCCTCTCCTTCTCCAAAAGATGTTTGAGTTTCTCCTTATCCTTTTTATTCATCTAAATCACCCCCCTTGCATTACTTGCTCGATGACCTTCCTGCATCTCTCACAGATAGTCGGATACCCTTTCCTCTCCCCCACTGTCTCACTCCACATCCAGCATCGCTCACATTTGCGTCCCGGGGCTTTCTCCACGCTGATTCCCAACTCCTTTATTTCTTCTCCCGGGGAGACATCCTCAGGAAGAATCTTGACCTCCGTTAGTTCAACGCTGGAAACGATGAAGACAGTAGTTAGTTCTGATTCATATTCCTTCAGGAACGAAGTAAGGCGAGATGAGGTAGAAAAAAGCGACACCTTGGCTTCCAGGAAGTTCCCGATCATCTCCTCCCGACGGGCCTTCTCTAAAACTCTATATACTTCCCCTCTCACCCGCAGCAGTCTCGCCCATCTTTCCTCTAATTTCTCATTTAGATAAGACTCATCTAATCTTGGCCAGGAGGCAAGGTGAACGCTTTCTTCCTCTTTCTTCGGAAGATATTGCCAGACATCCTCAGCCGTAAAGGATAGAAGCGGTGCCATCAACCTGGTAAGAGTGAGCAAGATTTCCTCCAGCACTGTCTGGGCAGACCGACGCTCCCGGGAGAAGGAAGCAAAGGTATAAAGTCTATCCTTGAGAACATCAAAGTAGAAGGAACTAAGGTCAACTGCGCAGAAGTTGTGAAGGTCATGGTAGAGACGGTGGAATTCAAAACTACCGTATGCACGGGTGGCCTTCCCGAGAAGCCCACCCAGCCTGGACAGGGCCCATCTATCTATCTCAAGTAACTGCTGGTAGTTCACTCTATCCTTATCAGGCTCAAAATCATAGATGTTCCCTAAAATGAAACGGCAACTATTCCTGATGCGCCTGTAGGCTTCCACCATCCGGGTGAGAATCTCTGAAGAGAAGGCAATGTCATTTCGGTAGTCCTCTGAGGATACCCATAGCCGGATGACATCAGCTCCAAACTTTTGGACTGCTTCCTCAGAGGAAATTAAATTCCCAAGGGATTTAGACATCTTCTTTCCCTCTCCATCAACCATAAAACCGTGAGTTAGGACCGTCTTATAAGGAGCCTGACCTTCCACCCCCACGGCAGTAAGCAGTGAGGTTTGAAACCAGCCTCGGTGCTGGTCGCTTCCCTCTAAATAGAGGTCGGCTGGGTAGGAGAGGTTCTCATTATCTTTGAGCACGGCCCGGTGGCTTACTCCCGATTCAAACCAGACATCAAGAATATCGGTCTCCTTCCTGAACTTTCTCTGACCACAGTTCGGGCAACTGATATCGGCGGGCAGAACCTCCTCCCTTAAAAACCAACTATCACTGCCTTCCTTTGAGAAAAGATCTGCTACTGCCTTGATGGCTTCCGGGCTAAGCAACTCTTGATTACATCCGATACAGTAGAAGATGGGGAGGGGAACTCCCCAGACCCTCTGGCGGGAGATACACCAGTCAGGACGCTCCGCCATCATATTCCTTATCCGAATCTGGCCCCAACCTGGAATCCAGTTAACTTTCTCTATCTCCTTCAGGCTCCTTCTACGAAGACCCTCTTTATCAATGGAGATAAACCACTGGTCGGTTGCCCGGAAAATGACCGGGCGCTTACAGCGCCAGCAGTGGGGATAGGAGTGAGTGAGGGATTCTTGGTAGAGAAGTTGCCCTTCCTCCTTTAGCGCTTCCGTTATCGGCTTGTTAGCCTCAAACACATTCATCCCCGCTAAGTCAGAGACCCCGGAAGTGAAACAGCCTTCTTCATCAACCGGGGCGAAAATGGCTAATTTATACTTCAGTCCCAACTCATAATCTGCTTCCCCATGGCCAGGAGCAGTATGGACACAGCCTGTTCCTTCATCCTTGACTACTGTTTCACCCAAAATCACAGGGCACTCGTCCTTACTCAGCGGATGCAGATACTTTATCTTCCCCAGTTCCCTGCCCTTCGCAGTTGTGGCTATTTTATATTCAGTTATACCTACCTTCTGCATCACAGTATCTACTAAGTCCCTGACTATAATGAGTATCTCGTCCCCTGCCGTCACCAGAGCATATTCGTAATCTGGATGCAGAGCGGTGGCCCGGTTAGCTGGCAGGGTCCAGGGAGTAGTCGTCCAAATGAGAATGCTAATCCTGACATCAGATGGCAAATCCAAGCCAGGACAGAGGTTAGACACCAGGTTAGCTGACTTCCGGGTCAGTAAGAACCTGACATAGATAGAAGGTGACTGGTGGTCTGCATACTCAACCTCAGCCTCGGCCAGGGCGGTTTGGCAGTGGATGCACCAGCGGACAGGCTTAAGGGCCCTGTAAATGAGCCCTTTCCCAACCAACTCTCCGAAAACTTCGATGATCTTAGCTTCATAGCTGGGATGCATGGTAAGGTAGGGATTATTCCAATCTCCCAGAACTCCCAATCTCTTAAACTGTTCCCTTTGAATTCCCACAAATTTCTCAGCAAAGCGCCGGCACTCCTTCCTTATCTCCAGCTTGGTCAGACTATTTCTCTTTTCCTCTCGGAGAGATTTCATCACCTGATGCTCAATGGGCAATCCGTGGCAATCCCAGCCGGGGAGGTAAGGGCTGTCATAACCCTGCATTGACTTATATTTGACGATGATATCCTTTAATATCTTATTCAGGGCAGTGCCAATGTGAACATCTCCGTTAGCGTAAGGGGGGCCGTCGTGGAGGATATATTTTGGTTTGCCTTTCAGTTTCTTCCTCAAAGCCTCGTAGATTCGGTTCTCCTCCCAGAACTTGAGGATCTCAGGCTCTCGTCGGACCAGACCGGCCCTCATGGGAAACTTGGTCTGCGGTAGATTAAGGGTTTTACGGTAATCCATTTTACATTCTGCCAATTGTCTTACTTACCAATCGAGTTAGTTTAGGTTCTGCTTCTCCTGCTACCTTGAAGATAGCTTTGATGTTAGCCGGCTTCAGGGCATCCGGGAGACACTTATCGGTTATGCAGGAAATCCCTAATACCCTCATTCCCGCCTGCACGGCCACAATTACCTCAGGAACGGTGGACATGCCAACAGCATCAGCTCCAATCAGCCGCAAGAATCTATATTCAGCGGCTGTCTCTAAATTAGGCCCGGGGACAGCCACATAGACCCCCTTCTGAACTCTTATCTTTTCCTCCCTGGCTACTTCCTCAGCAAGAGAGATGAACTTGCGGTCGTAGGACTGAGACATATCCGGGAATCGAGGACCAAGTCTCTCATCATTAACTCCAATCAAGGGATTGACCCCCATGAGATTTATATGGTCGGTGATGATCATCAAATCCCCGGTCTCAAACTGTGGGTTCATGCCCCCAGCCGCATTGGAGACGATGAAGGTCTCAGCGCCCAAGGCTCTCATCACCCTGACCGGGAAGGTAATCTCCTCTAAGGAGTAACCCTCGTAGTAATGAAATCTGCCCTGCATGGCTACTACTACCTTTCCTCCAATTTTCCCTAAGACCAGTCGCCCTGCGTGGCCGATAACGGTAGAAGCAGGGAAAGAAGGTATCTCAGAATAGGAAACGGTCTCTTCGGTCTCAATCTCATCGGCCAAAGCTCCTAATCCCGTTCCCAGGATTATGCCAATCTCGGGCTTGATCTTGGTTCTGGATTTGATAAGACTGACTGCTTCCTTTATTCTCTCCTTCAAATCTGCCATAGCTTCACTCCTGTAGTTCCTTTGCCCTCCTGGTCGCCGAGGCGACTGCCTCAGCCATAATATCCTGGAGTCCTTTCTCCTTGAAAACATTCAGGGCGGCCTCTGTCGTTCCACCCGGAGAAGTGACCATCTCCCTGAGAGTAGAAAGTTTCTCCTTGGCCTGGCTTGCCATCCTAACTGCTCCCAAGGCTGTCTGTTTAACAAGAGTATCAGCTAACTGAGGAGATAGTCCCTCCCTAACTCCTGCTTCTATGAGATTCTCCATGACAGCAAAAATATAAGCCGGACCACTGCCGCTTAAGGAAGTGACCGCATTCATTAACTCTTCCTTCACCTCAACCACTTTCCCCACTGCTGAAAAAATCTCTCGAGATATTTTCTCTTCTTCCTCTCCGACAAATTTACCCCGGGCTATTGCAGACATACCATCTCCAACCAGGACCGCTGTGTTGGGCATTACCCTGACTACAGCCACTTCCTTCCGAAGTATATTCTCAATATAGCCTGTAGTTACCCCAGCCGCAATAGAAATAACCAATTTTGAAGGCTCCAGGGAACCAGCTACCTCCTTCAAAACGCTCTCTACAGACTTCGGCTTTACCGCTATAATGATAATATCTGCCTTCCTGACTGCCTCCTTATTATCCCCGGCTACCGTAAGCTGTAATTCACTTTGGCAGCTTTGCAACTTATCTTTGTCAATGTCACTAACAACGATACTGCTTGGTTCAACTATCCCCCTCTCAAGAATCCCTCTCGCGAGAGCCTGGCCCATATTTCCAAGACCAATGAAGGCAATTTTCTTTTTAAATCCCATCACTGCTTTCGTTCCCCAAATATGGCGGTACCGAATCCGCTCCTTTGCAAGGCTGAACTTATCAGCAATCTCTCCCATTTCAGCCTTGCTATTATATCAACTGCCGCCAAAAAGGCAATAGAAAAATGGTGATATAACTTCCTGTACCATCAAAAAAGTAAGGTCATGGCCAGTTTAAAGATGAGCATGATGGCCACCAACCAGATGAGAATAGAAAAGGCATATCTTATATTAGCCCCTCTCAGTCTCCTGGTCACCATTGCTCCAAATTGAGCTCCTATCGAACCGCCAAGGAGAATGGGAATAACCAGAATAATATCCACATTTCCCTTCAAGGCGTGAGTGAGAGTCCCATAAAAGGCAGTAAAGACTATTTGTAATAAATCAGTTCCAATGGCTACTGTGGTTGGCACTCCCACCAGGTAAATTAAGGCAGGCATCATTATGAAACCTCCTCCAACGCCCAGGGAACCAGCCACCAGGCCGGTGAAGAAGCTGACAAGCAGAAGTATCCAGATAGATATGCTTTCAACTTGAGAGCGAGGGAGCGAAATAAGAGGCGGTAGACGAAAGCTTCTTGCCCAGCGCGATAAGCGGGAATCAACTTTCCCTCCCCGGGGAGGTCTCCTCCTGGCCCCTCTGCTTTCTCTGAAAATCAAAGTCCCGATGGTAATGAGAAGAGCTATATAGGCAAGAGGGACAAAAAGGTCAAGGGCAGTAATCGTCTTCCCCCAGAGATCAACTGATGCAATAAATTTCAGCTTCTGTATAATCCGCGCGCCCACTTCCACCCCAGGGACTAAACCAAGGACCATCAGAAAAGCAAGCTTATAATCTACATTCCCCAATCTTCTATGGCGAATTGCTCCTGAGGTTGAAGTTCCAAGAATCTGGGCCAGGTCGCTCCCCACCGCCACATTATATGGAATTCCGAAAAGAATGTTTAGCATGGGAGTCATGAGAAAACCGCCTCCCACACCAAATAGCCCGACCAGAAATCCAACCATCAAGCCAAGTCCTAACAGCGCAATCCCGTTTACCTCCATATTTGCAATGGGCAGATAAATGGTTAACATTATTTCCTCCCAAGCTTTACTTTATCACTGTCACTAAGCGTTGTCAATTGAACGAATTGCATTGACGAATTGCATAAATTTTTGATGAGGCAATTCGCTACAATACTTTTTTGCTGTACAGCGCAGCAGCACTGCTTCACCGTGTTTCACCGTATACTTTCCTGATATAAAGAAACCCCAGCTCGATAGATAAAGCTGGGGCTCTTTTTGGTCAACTCACGCTTCTCAGACCTTCGTTACGTTTGTGGCCTGTTCGCCCTTAGGGCCCTGAGTGATTTCAAACTCGACTTCTTCTCCTTCACGGAGACTTTTGAATCCCTCTCCCTGAATGGCGGAGTGATGAACGAATACATCATTACCTTCTTCAGGAGTAATGAACCCATAGCCCTTCGTGTCGTTGAACCATTTTACTGTTCCTTTAGGCATTCCTTATTCACCCCCTCCAATTAAGTTCACTGGCCTCATAAAAACAAAAAACCGTGAATTTGAGTAATAAGCCTCACGGTTTTTGAAAATCCTGAATTTACAAGAACCAAAACCTAATCCCAAATTTACTCAGGTTAAAATTACCACAGAATCAATTCTTTGTCAAGTAAAACTTACAGAAAGAAAGAAAGAAAAGTATAACCTTATTTCTCTTCCTGATTTAGTTCAGACAAGGTTCTTCTTAAGCTATGTGGCATTATTTAGGACGTTGTATATAGTTAGGATTTAGAGGGTCTGAGATAAGCGCTCCAATAACTCATGCCAACGAATACCCCACCTCCAATTATGTTGCCTATTGTTACAGGCAGCAGGTTTTTCCACAAGAAGCTTAGCGCTCCAAGGGCATTTGGATCAAATCCCTGAGGAGCAGAAATTCCTGCCCAATTTTTCAGAAATATTCCAGTGGGGATGAAATACATATTGGCTACGCTGTGCTCAAAGCCGATGGCCACGAACGCCATTATCGGAAATAAGATGGCGAATATCTTGCCGACGGTTTGGCGAGCGGCGAGGGCCATCCAGACTGCCAGGCATACCAGCCAGTTGCAGCCGATGGCGCGAAAAAGCGCTTCGCTGAAGCTGAGCGTGACTTTACTATAAGCAATATTAACGGCAGCTGTCCCCAGCGCTCCGCCGCCTGTCTTCCACAACCCGGAGAAATAGAAAAGTAGTGCCAGGAGAACCGACCCGATGAAGTTGGCAATGTAAACAAGCGTCCATCTCTTTGCCATTATTCCGAAAGTTATCTCTTTTGCCATAGCACTTGATATCATCAGGTTGTTTCCAGTGAATAATTCAGCACCCGCTATGACAACGAGCATCAGTCCGACGCTAAAAACCGTCCCTGCTATGAATTTAGTGAAGCCGATGCCAAATCTTGATGCCATATCAAAAGTAACTGTAGTTGAAAGCAAACCTCCGAAACCGATATATGCTCCAGCTAAGATACCAAGAACCAGAACAGTGGCCCAGGGCGAGGTCGTCTTCTTAACACCCACGTTTTGCGCTACAGTCTCCGCGATCGCTTGCGGTGACTTGTCCTCTATGCTCGGCACAGGAAACTGCCAGGCCTTAATTATCTTCTCGAATCGTCCCAGGGTTTTTTTCTCCTCTGCCACCTTGCGTCTTACTGCTTTCTTAACGACACTGGCTATCTCCTCGGGGGTGAATGGTTTGGCGACATAATCCATCGCTTCTCGCTTCATAGCTTCGGTCGCCCGACCCACCGTTGGATAACCGCTGATCATAACTACGGCGGAATCAGGTGAGCGTCGATCGATTTCTTCCACTACGTCCATTCCATCGAAACCCGGCATCTTCCAGTCGCACAGAATCACGTCAAAGGACGAACCTGAGATAAGATTGAGACCCTCTTGAGGACTGTCGGTCGCAATAACATCAAAACCTTCGTTCGTAAATATTTTGCGGCAGGATTCCAGAACAACCTTTTCATCATCTATAACCAGCATCTTCTCAGCCATAGCGTTACCTCCCTAAAGCTACCACATCCACAACCACGGTATATGCAGGTAGTTAAAACCCTGCTCATTTCTTCTTGCGCCGCCTAGCTCGGAGGCGGATCTGATGAAGCCTTCTTTTATATTTACTCTTAGATCTGGCCATAAAAACTTCCTTTCCCTGTTCTTTCCACAGAACCCATTTTGATGACTGTCAGTCTTCGTTCAACAGATCAGCGTTGTACTTTCTGACCAGCATCAATTCGGACTGGTGAATCCTCTGGAGACCTTGTTAAACATTCCATTTAACTTACTCCCCATACTGGTTTTCATATATTTTCTCTCGCTTCAACAATAATAACTTATATTCATCAAAAATAGAACCGTGCCGTTCAATTTCTATTTCACTTAAAAGGCGGGGTGGAGTTGACTCACAGAGGTAGGCGCTCCAGAAACTGGATTCTATCCGCCAGTGGCGGATGTCCTGACGCCCCAGGCTTCTTCAACCCCATACCTGGCATTTGGACCCGAGTTCTGCCACCCCGCCCTAGTTTCATTAAATTGGCAATTGTTGGGCATTCTACTCTTTGAATCGTGGCAGTAGCAATTCCTCAAGTTCATCAAGGTGATCAATGCGTGCATCGGGGACATAATCCCCCTCAATTGGCTCGAAACTCTCGTAGGGAACATATTGAGTTGTGTGAATTGCGCAGATCCCGATCCGCTTTGCCCCCTGCGTATCAGCCAGCCAATTGTCGCCGACGTACACGCATTCCGATGGTGAAAGATGAAGCTGTGAGAGCAGGGTCTCAAAGGGCTTTGCGTGAGGTTTCACATAGCCAACATCACCGGAGATGACTACCACCTCGAACATATCCGACAATCCCATTTTCGCAAGGCTGTCTCGAATAGACCGACCGCACGGGTAGTTGGACAGAAGGCCGAGACGATACCGCTGACGAAGTTTGTTCAACAGTAACGGAACACTATCGGGAAGTTCAACGATATTTATAAACGATTCGTAACGTGTTCTCATCAACATAGCGACCTGGCTCTCTTCCGGAACGATGTTGTAGATTTCACGAACCAGCTCCTCACAAAGGGATCTTATATTTTTCTCCCTGTAGCCGTTGCTGAACGGAGCGACGATCTGTCGATCACGTATGGTCTTCAGCCGGGCAGGATCGCAGGAACCAAACAGCTCTGTCAGCGCTTTCTCGAGTGCAATGTACTGATAGGCGACCTGTTCCGGACCGAATTCAACCAGCGTATTGCCAAAGTCGAAGCAGATAGTCTTGATATTCTCTCTCGCAATTGCCATCGCTGTTCTTTTCCCTTATGCCCTAATGCTAGAACTCACCCGCTAAAAAGCGTCAGCTTTTTGGTCAGGTGCAGTGTTAGGCTAATTATTCGCACCATCAGAATGTGGTAGTTAAAACGTATGTAGTGTCTGCCAGACAGTAACCAGCATGCCTTTATCGTGATCTGTGAGTCGTCCTAAGCGGCGAGCAATATCGCTCTTACCCAAGCAGGAAATCTTTGCCAGTCGTACCCAAGAGTCTCGCAATAAGCCACTGCTTGACCAATCTCTCAGCTTATAGTCACCTCGTCCAGATCGTTCTTTTGTGGTTATGGGAGCCAGAACGATATCTGCATCGCCTATGTCTAAGACTACGAGAGCAGGACGTCTTTTCATGTTAGCAGCACCCGACTCCGGAAAATCTACCAATACAACTTCCCCAAACTTATAGTTCATCATACATTGCATCCTGCTCACCGTAGGTTTCTAAGAAGTGCTTCCTTGCCGCTTCTTGCCATAAGCGATCTTCCTCTCTCTCATCTGGGATGGAGATCTGGATATGCTCTCCTTGTTGAGCAGAAATTGGCTGTTTCAACTCTAAATGCGTTGGGTCCAAAATCGTTGCCTCAATAATCTTCATAGGTTTTCCCTCCTTTGGGTCTCTCCCATTTTATCCATAAAGCCTAACGGCGGAACAAGGTCAGTTGGATTGCTTTGTTCTATGGTTTTTTATAACAATTTTTTTGAAAATTTCATCTAACTCCGAAAAATCTTTATAATCAATCTTATCGGAATGATTCTTTTCTAGTCTCTCAATTTCCGATTCTATAAATTTGCTAATAGATGAAATTTTAGGGCCAAAGTCTAATTCTTCACCTGCTTTTTTACTTTGAAGGAGATTGTATATATCTTTCTTTAAAGTAGAGCCATCTAATGTATTTTCCAATAATATTTTGAATTCCATTGGCGCTGGTTGGTTAAACATTTCAATCCACCGACAAGCTAAAATAGGCCGAAGAACGTAAAAATATTTTTTCAGCCACACATCATCGCCTTTCAAGTATTCTCTGAAATTTCCTTGAGCCATGTGCAAATAGTGATAACGGCAGCTTTTTGTAGAATAATATTTTGGAAATACTTCCTTGAGGATTGATGATATTTCCTTTTCCTCTTTGTAAATAATAGGTGATTGTAACCATTCAAAAAGAGGTGGATTAGACTTCCTCATTAATTTGAGAGCTTTTCTCAACTCCCAGCCATTTATATCTAATTTTTCATCAATAGGTTTTTCAATCACATCTCTTTTGTCTGCAAGACTCAAATACCAGTTTAAATCATGGTAATATAAAAATCTGATATCATAATCGCTGTCCAATGATTCAAACCCCCACGCACGACTTCCTGATTCGCAAGCAAAAAAGATCGTGATATCAAATTCTTTTTCTATCGTATCTAATTCCGTTCTAATTATTTTTGTTATGTCCATAGTGATTGGTTCGACAAGAGGAATGCGAGCTGTGGATATGGGTTGCCAAGGAATCCAAGAAAACCCAAAAAACCGAGCGCACCAAGCAAGCCTTTCCTCTTTGGATTGATTGGAGCTTTAATCTTTGACTTGTCAAACGGGATAAAGATCAGAAGTGACCCCATAGACAAAAAAGACAAATAGGTGAACTTGATAAGATGTTGGTAATTACTGCTGGGCGGGATTCCCAGCAATCCGAGAAACCCCAAAAATCCAAGCGCGCCGAGAAACTTGCTGTTGTTTGCTTTTTCCATCATTAACCTCCTTGTCGAACATTAATTATTGAACGTTTACTATCATTTTGTGGTTAGTGTACTATGCAGCCAGTTGAAATGTCAATAAAAAGTGCATTTTGGC